>JBAXLV010000020.1:0-12353 GCA_037134635.1 Alcaligenaceae bacterium | reverse complement strand
GGCGCAAAATCGCCCAGACAATCGTACACTATCCCCCACATTAATCCCCTTATTCAGAGAAAAACTTATGTCGCTGATTTTGCCCACTTACGATGACGTTGTTCATGCTGCGGCCACCCTGAAGGGTGTTGCGCACCGTACTCCCGTGATGACCTCAGACACCGCGGATCAGCTCACCGGCGCCAAGCTGTTTTTTAAGTGTGAAAACCTGCAGCGGATGGGGGCGTTTAAATTTAGAGGTGGCTATAACGCGATTGCGAACTTGTCGCCCGAGCAGCGCCGTGCGGGGGTCTTGACCTACTCGTCAGGCAACCATGCACAGGCAATCGCTTTGTCGGGCAAGTTGCTGGGGGTCGCCACGACGATCATCATGCCGCACGATGCGCCTGTTGCTAAAAAAGCTGCAACCGAAGGTTATGGTGCGACCGTAGTCTCCTATGATCGTTATAAAGAAGATCGCGAAGATGTTGCGCGCGACATTCAGAAAAAAACGGGCATGGTGATTATTCCTCCCTATGATCACCTTCATGTGATCGCCGGCCAAGGAACTGCCGCAAAAGAACTGATCGAAGATGTGGGTGAACTGGATTATTTATTGGTGTGTGTGGGCGGTGGTGGCCTATTAGCAGGCAGTGCCTTGTCTGCAAACGCGCTGAGCCCCAAGTGTCAGGTATATGGCGTTGAGCCCGAAGCGGGTAACGACGGCCAGCAGTCCTTGCGTAAAGGCGAGGTGGTACGGATTGAGCCTCCGCGGTCGATCGCCGATGGCGCGTTAACCCTTTACCTGGGTCAACTAACGTTTGGCGTCATCAAACAAAAGGTGAAAGACATTTTGACTGTCACGGATCCCCAATTAATTGCCACGATGAAGTTTTTTGGTGAACGGATGAAGATCGTCGTTGAGCCAACGGGCTGTTTGGGTGCTGCGGCGATCATGCACGGTGCGCTATCTGTGCCAAAGGGCGCGCGCGTTGGCGTGATCTTGAGTGGTGGTAATGTAGACTTGAAGTCCTATGCGGGTTTTGTGACGCAAGATTAAGCGCTTTTGGGGGCAGTATGAGAATTTTGGCAATTGGTGGGGCGGGATTTATCGGACGACAGGTGGTCGGTCGTCTCGTGGCGCAAGGGCATGTGGTACATGTGCCCACCCGTCAGTTTCAGCATGGTCGTGCGCTGTTGGTGCAGCCTACTGTTACGGTGATTCAGGCCGACATTCATGATGATGCCACGCTTGAGCGCTTGGTAGCAGGTTGCGATATTGTCATGAACTTTGTGGGCATTTTGCACAGTCGGGAAGGGCAGCCCTACGGACCTGACTTTGATCGCGCGCACGTGCAATTGCCGCGGCGCATCGCTCAGGCTTGCCGAACGCACCGTGTAAAGCGTTTTATTCATATCAGTGCACTCGGAGCCGACTTGCAAGGGCCAAGCGGCTATTTGCGTTCTAAAGCGGCTGGTGAGCAGGCAATTCGTAATATTTTTGCCTCGGCCGGTGAGGGCGACTTCACGATTTTCAGACCTTCGGTGGTATTTGGCCCAGAAGACAAGTTTATGAATATGTTTGCGCAGCTGGCGCGATTCTTATTCGTATTGCCGATCGCGGGCGCGCACGCCAAAATGCAACCGGTTTTTGTGGGTGACTTGGCGACTGGCGTAATGAGCGTGTTGACGTTGCCGGCTGCGGCCAATAAAACCTACGACTTGGCGGGCCCCCGCATTTATACATTGGGTGAGCTTGTGAAGCTCGCCGCGCTCTGGAGCGGTCACCCGCGCGTGGTGGTCGATCTGCCGATGGCGCTGGGGCGTTTGCAAGCGATGGTATTTGAATGCTTGCCAGGCGAGCCCTTACTATCACGAGACAATTTAGCTTCGTTATCGGTTGACAACGTGACTGCCGCGAACATTGATTCAGACTTAAATGTGGTAATGACGCCTCTTGAATCTGTGGCGCCCCTTTATCTAAAACCAACGACATAAAAAATTCTAATTAAATTCAAATGAGACAACCCTAACATGACAACCGTTAAACAAGGCAAAGCCCTAAATATTAAAGAATCACGCATTTTGATCGCTGGCGCAGCGAGCTTGGTAGGCTCGCATACTGCTGACTTGTTGTTAAAAGAAGGTGCGCGCGAAGTTCTGTTGCTGGATAACTTTTCATTTGGGTCGATGGATGCGATCGCGCACTTGCAAAATGATCCTCGCATCAAAATCGTGCGTGCTGATTTGATGCGCTTGCCCGATCTGTTGGATGCAACGAAAGGCGTGGATGGCGTGGTACACCTTGCCGCCTATATGACCTTGGGTTTTTCGCAAACACCTTGGCAAGCCGTTGATGTGAACATTCGTGGTGCGCAAAACATGCTTGAAGCCTGTCGCGTTAACCAGGTTAAAAAGATTGTGTTCGCTTCGTCAAATGCGGTGTACGGCTACGGCACTGGTATTAAAGGCGCACTGCACGAAGAAACGCCCTTTTACTCAGTCGGAGCACCACCCGCAGCGATCTTATATGGCGCGTCAAAAATTATGGGCGAGCAGTTGTGCCGTCATTATCATCAAAGCGCTGGGCAAGACTATGTTGTCTTGCGATATTCAACGGTATACGGTGAACGTCAACACTATCGTGCGGCGAATTCACTGTACATCATGGAAACCTATGATCTGGTCCGCAAAGGTCAGGCGCCTGTGCTGCCGGGCGACGGGACCGACACCAAGCATTTTGTTCATGTTTCAGACGTTGCGCGCGCCAATATGGCGGCGTTGCAAAGTGCTGCGACTGATGTCGCTGTGAATGTGTCAGGGCCGGCTCCAATTACGACGGGCGAGCTGGTTCAGCTTGTTCTGGATTATTGCAAGAGCTCACTCAAACCCGAGATTCGCCCTGACCCACCAGGCAAAGTGCGTTTAACCTCGGGCGGCGCTTTTAATATTCCGCACGATAAGGCGGGCGAGGTGATCGGTTGGAAGCCAGTTGTGACCATGAAAGAAGGTGTCGCACGATTGTTGGCCTGGCTTGAGCAACAGCAAAAAAAATAATCACAAAGCAGTCAAATCTAAAAAGGAGATCTCTGATGCAACGCTACCTTGGTCGCTGCTTGGCGATTGTACTGAGCTGTGCAGGGCTCTTTGCGACGAGCGCTCACGCATGGCCAGACCGGCCGATTGAGATTGTAGTGGGCTTCGCGCCGGGTGGAGGAACGGACATTACGGCGCGCACGCTCGCGACCTATCTGGAAAAAGAGCTAGGGGGGTCGGTGGTCGTCGTGAATAAATCAGGCGCATCGGGTGCAATTGGTTTGTCATACGTCGCGCGTGCGAAACCCGATGGCCACACCTTGGGCATGACCAACATGCCTGGATTATTGACGGTCCCGATTGAGCGCGAAGCGGGCTATTTGCCGTCTGATTTCACCTACTTGGCTAACCTCGTAAGAGACCCGTGTGCGTTTAGTGTGAGTGTGAATTCACCCTATAAAACCCTGGCGGATCTAGTCGCTGCGGCAAAAGCCAATCCTGGAAAAATCAGTGTGAGTACGTCGGGCATTGGCACGGACGACCATTTGCAAATGGTGTTCTTTGAAAAGGCAACGGGTACGAAATTGAACCACGTACCGTTTAATGGTGCTGCGCCCCAGCGTAACGCTGTCTTCGGTGGGCATACCGATGTCGGTGGCATGAACATCGGCGAGGCGATGCCTTACAACGGGATCAATTTGAGAATTTTGGCGCAGGCCGCCGAGGTGCGCTCGGTGCTGGCGCCCGAGGTGCCAACGTTTAAAGAGCAGGGCGTCGATGTTGTTCTGGCCTCTGAGCGCGGTTTGGTCGGACCTAAGGGCTTATCCAAAGAAGTTAAAGAAAAACTGGAAACTGCCTTAAGTAAGATCGCGAAAAACCCAGAGTTCATTCAACAAATTCGTTCTCAGTTCACCGAGATTGATTATCTGCCAAGCGAGGCCTGGCAAGCGCGGCTGACGCGCGCAGATGTTGAGTTGCGAGCGCTATGGAAGACTCAGCGTTGGGCGGATTAATGTGCTTAGGCTACAGGAAAATATCATGAAGAAAATATTTATTAAACAGATTGTGCAGTTCGGGGTTAGCTTAATTGTTTCGTGTGTGGCTGCAATAACCGTCTCTGCCACTGTTCAAGCGGCCGAATTTCCTGAAAAAGCGGTTACGCTCATTGTTCCTTATCCGGCAGGCGGCGCGACAGATGTGATTGCGCGCATGGTTTCCGAAAAATTACCTGCGGTGTGGGGCCAGCAAGTGGTGGTGACGAATCGTCCTGGTGCTGGTACAACCGTAGCCGCTGAAGCGCTGGCGCGCGCACCTGGCGATGGGTATATGTTGTATATGACGACTGCGGCGCATACGATCAGCGCAAGTTTGTATAGCAAATTGACTTACGACCCCATCAAGGATTTTGCTCCGATTACGTTGATTTCGACGATCCCATTAGTGTTGGTCACGACGTCTGCGCTGCCTGTGAGTACCGTGCCCGAGTTAGTCGCTTACGCAAAGGCGCAAAAAAATGGTTTGTCGATGGCCTCGACTGGTAACGGTACGCCCCAGCACCTGACAGGCGAACTTTTTAAAGCCAAAACGGGTGTGCCATTTGTGCATGTGCCGTATAAAGGCGATCCGCCGATGCTGACGGATTTGATTGGTGGGCAGGTACAGGTGGCGTTTGTGACGCTCTCAGCCGCATTGCCTTACATCAAATCGGGCAAGTTGCGCGCGATCGCTCTGGCCCATCCGACGCGAGTTGAGGCGATCGCCAACACGCCCACGATGATCGAGGCGGGCATGCCTGGTTTTAATGCGGCCACTTGGTTTGGGTTGTTCGGTCCTGCGACGATGCCTCAGGCGCTACGGCAAAAAATTTACCAGGATGTGCATCGTATTGTGGCCGACCCAGGCATGCAACAACGTTTGCTAGAAATGGGGGGTGAGATCAATAACAGTTCGCCCGAGGCTTTCCAGAGAGTCATTGATACAGAGGTTAAAAACTGGGCAGAAGCTGTGAAGCTGTCGGGCGCGCGCGTAGATTAGGCGTTAGCGCGACAAGCTCTTCAGCGCCAGCCTGATGCCATCTGATACGTTGACACCGTCTGGCAACGACTTTAAGGCGGTCAGTGACTCGCGCTCTGAATAGCCTAACGCAGTGAGCGCATGTAGCACGTCGGTTTGACTGCCGGCTGACACGCTTGGGGCTGCGCCAAGCTCTGCACCAAGCTTGCCTTTCATCTCGAGCAGCAAGCGTTGCGCGGTTTTGGTTCCGATGCCTGGAATGCGTGTCAAACGTGCGGGTTCTTGAAGCGTGATGGCCTGCGCTAGATCTGCGACAGACATCCCTGACAGCACCGACAACGCAGTGCGCGCGCCGATTCCGCTGACTTTGACGAGCTCACGAAACGCGGCGCGTTCTTGCACCGTTGAAAATCCAAAAAGAATATGTGCATCTTCGCGAACGGTCAGATGAGTCAGAATGGTGACTTGTGCGCCAAGTTCAGGCAGCGCATAAAACGTGGTCATCGAGACATCAATCTCGTAGCCAACGCCCTGTACGTCTAGTCCGATACGTGGGGGCATTTTTTCATATAAGGTGCCTGTCAAACGACCGATCATATTGATTCCTTTGGGTTAGCCGAGTAACCGGCCTCCACGCACGCGTGTGCGGCCACGCGCTGTACGCTGTTGATAACTGGTGACGCCAAGTTTTTCAGCTAAAGGGCTGACGTGCGCGTGGCAGATCGCGCAGGCCAAGGCATCCGCCGAATCCGGCGCGGGAACGCCATCCAAAGAGAGTAGACGTTGCACCATCAGCTGGACTTGCTCTTTTGCAGCACGACCGGCGCCTACAACTGATTTTTTGATTTGAAGGGCGCTATATTCATAGACGGCTAAATCTCGGTCTGCTAAGGCACAGAGCGCGGCCCCCCGGGCTTGGCCTAACAGCAAGGTTGTGGCTGGATTCGTATTCATGAAAACGATTTCTAGGGCGGCGACATCGGGCTTGGTATCTTCTACCACTTGACGCAGGTTATCTAGAATGACTTTTAGCCGCAAGGGTAGGGTGATGTCCGTGGGTACGACAATTGTGCCGCTTGCAACATAAGTGAGCGTCGGACCTTTGACGTCAATGACACCAAAGCCGGTGCGTCGTAAGCCAGGATCAACGCCCAGGATGCGCATTATTTGCACCCGGCACGTTGAGGCATCATTGGCCGCGAATTAATGCCGAAAGTGACGCATGCCCGTGAGCACCATCACAATGCCACGCTCGTTGGCCGCAGCGATGACCTCATCGTCTCGCATGCTACCGCCTGGTTGAATCACGCAGGTGGCGCCGGCATCAATAACCACATCGAGCCCGTCGCGAAATGGAAAAAATGCATCCGAGGCGACGGCCGACCCTTTGAGTGTGAGGCCAGCATTTTCAGCCTTGATAGAAGCGATGCGGGCAGAGTCAATGCGGCTCATCTGGCCTGCGCCCACGCCCAAGGTCATGCCGTCTCCACAAAACACGATTGCGTTTGATTTCACAAATTTGGCAACTTTCCAGGCGAACATCAAATCGCTTAGTTGCGCAGGGGTTGGTTGCTTGCGGGTCGCAACTTTCAAGTCGGACGCTTGTACGATCTGTGCGTCTGGCGTTTGTACTAGCCAACCACCGCCAACCCGCTTCACATCAATATCGTTTTGACCATCGCCCATCGGTACTTGAAGTACTCGAACATTTTTCTTGGCAGTCAAAAATTCGAGCGCTGCGCGGTCGTAGGCCGGAGCAAGCAAGACCTCGACAAATTGATTGCTAATGGCTTTTGCGCAGGCGAGATTGACGGTTCGATTGAATGCGATGATGCCGCCAAACGCTGAAGTAGGGTCTGTTTTAAACGCTTTTAGGTAGGCATTGACGGCATTATTGGCGACGGCTACACCACAGGGGTTTGCATGCTTGACAATCACGCAGGCAGGCTCGGCAAAGCTGCGAACACAATCCCAGGCGGCGTCAGAGTCAGCGATGTTGTTGTACGAGAGCTCTTTGCCCTGCAATTGCACAAAATTACTTAACAACCCAGCGGGGCAGGTTGGGTCAGCGTAAAACGCTGAGCGCTGCTGGGCGTTTTCGCCGTAGCGCAGGACTTGTCGCTGATGCACTTGTAGCGTCAGGGTGTTTGGCCACGTCGTGCGTTCGGGGACTGCTTCTTGGTCTGGCTCTGCGGCCACCAGGCTGCTGAGATACGCTGCAATGGCGCCATCGTAGGCGCTGGTGTGGGCATAGACTTTAGTCGCCAGCGCAAGACGTAATCCATAAGACGTGTCGCCGGTGGCATCCATTTCTTTTAAGACGCGTGCGTAGTCTGCGGGGTCGATGACGACGGTCACGCCGCCAGCCTCTGTACCATGATTTTTTGCTGCGGCGCGCAGCATGGCCGGGCCACCGATATCAATGTTTTCTACGGCATCAGCAAAGGTGCAGTCCAATTTCGCAACGGCTGCGCGAAACGGATACAGATTGACCACGAGCAAATCAATACGGTCAATGCCATGTTCTTTCAGCGTTTGCAGATGTTCGGCACTGTCGCGCCGCGCGAGCAAGCCGCCATGAATTTTTGGATGCAGCGTCTTGACGCGCCCGTCTAAGATTTCTGGCGAGCCAGTGTGTGCGGCGACCTCGGTGACTGTTAAACCAGCCTGAGCCAAGAGTTTGGCTGTGCCACCCGTAGAAAGCAGCCGCACGCCGCGTTTGGCAAGTGCTTGAGCGAAGTCGACGATACCGTCTTTGTCTGACACTGAAAGGAGTGCGGTTTGAATAGTCATATAAGCTTGTGTGCGAGCAGTTTTTTTCGAAGAGTATTGCGCGTCATGCCTAACATCAGGGCGGCACGCGATTGGTTGTGATCAACGCGCTGCAGTGCGATTGCAAGCAAAGGCCGTTCGACGCAGTTTAGAACCATCTCGTATAAGTCGTTAGGCTCGGTATCGCCCAAGTCGGCAAAGTATTTGTCAAGGCTTAAACGCACGGCTTCATCAAGGATATTATTTTTTTTCATGAGAAAGAGCTTCAGGCAGCTTGTAAGTACGACTTGCTAAAAGCATGATTGTCGCAGGTTGCGGGCCGACTGTCTGCTCCAGAGGCTGCCTGGGTTGCAAACCAAAGGTCAACAGCCAAAAACTGTTCAGTCGTGGTTTCGAGCTGGTTAATGTGATCTGAGAAGGCGGTGCCCCCAGGCAGTCCGCTGACATACCAGCCGATGTGTTTCCTTGCGGTTCGCACGCCGGTGCGCTCGCCATAAAACTGATAGTGGTCTGACAAATGGTGCAACAACAGTTCGCGCATTTCTTGCCAGGTTGGTGCGGCTAGAGTCAGGCCGGTACGTAAAAAGTAATCGATTTCTCTGAAGATCCAGGGTCGGCCTTGTGCAGCACGACCAATCATGACAGCGTCTGCACCTGTGTAATCCAACACTGCCCGCGCTTTTTGGGGGCTGTCGATATCGCCATTGGCCACGATTGGAATCGAAACCTGTGCCTTAACTTCGCGAATGGTGTCGTATTCAGCTTCGCCTAAGTACAAATCGGCTCGAGTGCGGCCATGCAAAGTGAGTGCCGCGATTCCGCTATCTTGCGCCAGTTGCGCAATACGTAGCGCGTTGCGATGTTCGCGATCCCAGCCCGTGCGAGTTTTTAGTGTGACGGGTATCCCAAGTGGAGTGCAGGCGTTGACGACGGCCTCAAGGATTCGTGCAATCAAGTCTTCGTGGCGCAGCAGCGCTGAACCTGCCGCGAGGTTGCAGACTTTCTTGACCGGACAGCCCATATTGATGTCAATGACCCGAGCGCCTTTACCGATGTTAAAGACCGCCGCCTGGGCCATCATCTCAGGATCGGCACCAGCGATCTGTACCGACACGGGTTCGCTTTCACCGTCGTGGTTCAGGCGCCGCGAGGATTTAACGGTTTGCCAGAGCTGTGGATTACTTGCAGCCATTTCAGACACGGCGTAGCCCGCCCCAAGGCGCTTGCAGAGTTGGCGAAAAGGGCGATCGGTGACGCCCGCCATTGGAGCGACAAAGACATTGTTACTGAGAGACCAAGGGCCGATGTTCATGGGTAAATTGTAATCGGTTCGCAATGTAGAGTCGGTCTGGTACTGATAGCCAGATATGTGCGAGTTTTTGCTGGATTTGAGGCTAGAGTCTGAGCCCCTGTAATAAATGACGCGCCAAGGGCGTACGAAGCACGGGGAGCAGATCCATGCTGAGCAACGCCAAGCCGGCGGCGTGCTCAACCACGGGCCACTTTGTCGTGAATACTCGGGCCAGTAGGTCAGTGAGGCGCGCGGTCACCTGTCGGTCTGGGGCGCGAAGGCGCGCAAAGGTTTTTAGGGATTCAATCGGGGACTGTTCGGGCTTGACGAGCCACTCGCGCAAGGCGATTGCGAGCGCTGCAGCATCGCGCAGGCCTAAGTTCAGGCCTTGACCGGCGACGGGATGGAGCGTTTGAGACGCGTTACCAATCGTGGCACAGCGTCCGTTGAGTGGATTGGGATGAAGTGTCATCGCGAGCGGGACGCTCGCGATAGGCCCTTGCACCATAAGCGCGCCCAGTCTTGTTCCAAACATGTGGGTCAAGGCATTCGAAAAAAGTTCGGGCGTCAACTGCATGAGTGTTTTTGCACGCTCGGGCGTGCAGCACCACACGATCGATTGCTCCCCCGGTGCATCAGGGTGAGGTAAAACGGCCAGTGGGCCCTCTTGCGTGAACCGTTCAAAGGCCCAATTCGCACGAGGCAGGCTGGCGCGCGCACGGGCGAGCAGGGCAACCTGTGTATACGAACGGGTTGTTTCACTATCAGGCGCACCATCGGCTTGAATCGCCATTTTGGTTCGCAGCGCCAAGGCCCCCTGTTCGAGCCTGACTTCGTATTGATCTTGCTCGAGGACGTGCGCAGCCGCGCCGCTAGATACGTGTATGCCGCTGGCTTGCACGGCCTGTGCGAGTCGCGCGTGAAGGTGTCCATAGCGCACGACGTAACCAAGTGCAGGGACGTCAAAATCGTGATGTCGGATCAGCGTGCGTCCAAGTCTGCCGCGTTGCGAGACATGGATATTTTGAATACTCGCGGCCTGTTGCGGCCACGCTCCCAGACTTTCAAGTAGTACGCGGCTACCGTGATTGACAGCAAGTACGCGTGGATCAAGCTCTGGGCGATGACCATAGCGCGAGCTTGAGTCTGACTGCAGTAAGACAATACGTTCAGGTGCAGATGTGACGCGCGCCAACAGTAGCGCAAGCGCACTGCCGGTTGGACCGCCCCCCAAAATCGCGATGTCAAAATCTTGTTGCATCGACACATTTTAGCGGTTGACCGGGTTGTAAAGCGTGTGGGGGCGTTTGTTTGCAGATTTTGCCTAGGTACTACAATCTCAGTGAATATTATTTTTAGGCGGCATGTGTGACCGAACAATCTACTTTGACTTCAGCGCCTGAGCGGCGGTTTCGTAATAAAACCACGGTTGGGTTACTGGCCGCGTTATTGGGTTGCGTCGGCGCCCACTGGTGGTATCTGGGCCGCCGCCAGGCTTGGCTGGTGAGTGCGATTGGCGTGGTCTTGATGATTGCGAGTGCGTTTGCTGAGACCTGGTACGAAAATCCCGCGTTTTTTTTATTGTTTATTTTGATTTTGGATGGCTTTATCGAGGCAATCGTGTTGTGTTTGATGAGCGATATCCGGTTTGATGGTTTTTATAACCCGGGCCTCGTGCGTCAACGCCCGAGTGGCTGGGGGGCAGTGTTGATTGCGATTTTTACGCTGCTGATCGGTACCGTTGCGTTGATGTTCGGTATTGCGATGATCGTGATTTATGTATGGACAGCGCTTGGTTGGCTAGACGGGTTTGATCTGAATGCAGATTAGCGGTTCGGAACCAACACAAGCTGCGCTGCGTTTGTTGCAGGATTGTTCATCACTTGCCAGTGGTATCCCGGGGGCGGGGGGCTCAGCGGCGCACCGGGTGCCGAAGGTGCTTGCGGGGGCAGCGCCTGGATCGGAGGTTGTGCCTGCACGATGATGGGAGGTTGTTGTACGACGACGGGTGCAGGGCCATAGTAGTAAGGTGGGTAGTAATACGGTGCCGCGATCGCAGAACCGATGACAGCGCCGGCAATGACGCCCCCAACGACCGCAGGCCCGACCCAACCTCGGCCACGACCTTGACCGTAGCCATAACCATAGCCATACGCATTGGCGTTGGTGATCGTCAGAACGGTCAAAAAGAGAGTAATTGCGCAGAGGATTTTTTTCATGATATGCCCAAAACTGATCGCTGCTTCAAATTGAACTTATAAAACTTTTTAGTCACCGACAGTGGCTGCTTAAACGGGTCTGCTCAGTTCAATGATAACCAGCCCCTAACGCTAAGGCTAGTCACTTCACTAAAAGTTTCACTACTTTCCCATATTTTCTGGTTTCAGTTGGTTACCGTTTGGTTAGGTTTACCTCGCACGCATCAGCGCTTCGATTTCGTCGGCCGCGACCGGTACGCCACGCGTGATCAATTCGCATCCTGTTGCGGTCACAATCGCGTCGTCTTCAATCCGAATGCCGATATTCCAGAATTTTTCTGCCAGATCGTCGGCAGGGCGCACGTAAAGTCCGGGTTCGATGGTGAGCACCATGCCTGGCTGGAGTTCTCGCCACGGGCGCTCTTGATCAGAAGCGGGTGGGCTGCGATAGCCCCCGACATCGTGCACATCCATGCCCAGCCAGTGTCCGGTGCGGTGCATATAAAAGCGCCGATAAGCACCCGATTCGAGGGATTCAGCAAGCGTGCCTTTGAGTAAGCCTTCGTCGAGTAGACCTTGAGTCAGTATTTGCACCGCAGCCTCGTGCCCAGCGTTCCAATGGTGAGCGGGCGAGGTCTTGGCTTGAGCGGCCTGTTGGGCCGCTAACACGATTTCATAGAGCGCACGTTGTGGTCCTGAAAAACGACCGTTCGCTGGAAAAGTGCGTGTGATGTCTGAGGCATACCCATCGAGTTCACAGCCCGCGTCGATTAAAACGAGGTCGCCGTCACGCATGATGGCGTTGCCCGCACGATGATGTAAGACGCACGCGTTGGCGCCGGCAGCGACGATGCTGTCATAGGCCACAGACTGTGCACCGTGCTTGCGAAAGTGATAAAGCAGCTCAGCCTCGAGCTCGTATTCGTGCAAACCCGGACGCGCGGCTTGCATTGCGCGCACATGGCCTTGCGCAGAAATGGCGGCAGCGGCGCGCATTGTGGCCAGTTCGGCGGTATCTTTGATGAGGCGCATTTCGCCTAGGACTTCGCTCAGATCTACCCACT
>JBAXLV010000019.1:0-12395 GCA_037134635.1 Alcaligenaceae bacterium | reverse complement strand
TTCAAGACGCTTTCTTTGCATTGACTTTTGAGCTTGTTTTTTTTGCAGCGCGCGCCCGTTTAGCGGGCGCCTTACTTGTCGTTGAAGCTGGTTTTGATGCCATGCTCGCAGCGGTTGCAGCGGCCACCTGACTGAACTGATGTTGCAACATATCCCACCAAGCCTTCGCTGCCGCGGGCGGGGCTGCAGCACTTGCAGCAGGGGCACTTGGCTCAGGCTGCGAGGGCCGCGCCACAGGCTCTGACTGCGCGGGGATGGGCGCGCTGGGCCAGCCACTCGGCCAACTTGAAGGCCCGGCTTGGGTATCCGATGTTTTATCTGGCGCCACCGCCGCCGAATTGGACGCCATAAACGATTTTAGTGTCGCTATCGTCGCCAGTTGAACTTCCATTCCCTGTATCGTGCTACTGAGCATAGACAAGTTTAATTTAAGCCAGTTTTCAACTGACTTAAGCTCAGCAATTTTGCGCTCGAGCTCTTCAGGGTTCATGGGTGGACTTAAAGACAAGCCACTGGTCATGCCCGCGGGGCCTGCCAAGCCAGCAAAAGCCTGGCGCATCATCTCTAGACTGGCCATCAAAGGGTTCGTCGCCGCATCGCCACTTTGACCAAACCCGGGCAACACAAAAGGATTAGAAGGCGTCGCACTCATAAAGAGCCTTTTTATAGGGAATTAGTTCTAGATATTACTCGCATCTGAGGCGGTTCTGGCAGGTAAAAAATCCCTTCACTTTGTACCTCAGAATGCTTAAAGCCCAAATATTCTGCAACAATGTGGCTATGCCAACATTCCTCACACTGACCGAACTCGAATCCGCCATCAATTTCTGGCGCCAGCGCAGCCCCTCTGTAGGTGAAGAGTTGCGCCTGTGTCCCGAAGCCTCAAGCCTGGCGACGCCCTACGCACTGATGATTATCGAACGAAGCAAGCAAATTGCCATCGCCGATCTGTCTGAACGCGCACAAAACGCCATTGCGGCCTGGCAAGAAACGTTAGCGACGCGCGCTTAGCCTCGAGGCAACAGCGTCGCGTTAACGCAATAGTCGTTGAATATCGTGGGCGATCGCGGGCGCACCGATATTGTTGTTCAACAAAACCCGTGACTCTCCCGACGCATCCATTAAATAAAATGATGCGCTGTGATCCATCGAGTAGTTACCCTGTACACCTGCAGTTTTTGCGTAATAAACTTTAAACGAACTCGCCGCTTTTTTGATCTGTTCAGGCGTACCGGTCAGCCCTAAAAACTGCGGATCAAAGCCGGACACATACGCCTTCAATACCTCTTGCGTATCTCTTTCTGGGTCGACCGTGATAAGAACAACCTGAACCCGTTTTGCCTCACTGCCCAAAAGCTTCATCACTTGTGTCAATTCAGCTAATGCGCTTGGGCATACATCCGGACACTGGGTAAACCCAAACATAACAAGAACAACCTTGCCTTTAAAGCTCTCGAGCGTATACGCCTTGCCATCTGACCCAGTTAAAGCGAGGTCTTTACCCAAGCGGGTCCCGGTAATATCACTTCCTTGAAATTTGGGTGCTGCATCGTTGCAGCCCGACAAGTGCGCTACACACATGCTCAGCAGTGCTACGGCGATCAAGCGAAAAAGACGCTGAAAAATCAACGCGGCACCATAATGAGCCAATGATCGGCCAACAGCGCTGCAAAGAGTAAAGACAAATATAGAATTGAGAAGCGAAACAACTGTCGCGCGCGCTCATCGCTATATGCACGGTAAAGCTTAAAGGCATAAACAATAAACATAATCCCCAACACCACCGCGGCAATGAGGTAGAGCCAACCACTCATGCCGACGATATAAGGCAACAGTGTCGTCGCTAACAAAGCGATGCTGTAGAGCAAAATATGTAGGCGGGTAAACTGCTGGCCGTGCGTCACAGGCAGCATCGGTAATCCAGAGTTGGCATAGTCTTTTGTGCGATATAACGCCAAGGCCCAGAAATGAGGCGGCGTCCAGATAAAAATAATCAGCACTAACAACCAGGCCTCGCCAGGAACTGCGTCTGCAACGGCCGCCCAACCCAAGGCGGGCGGCATGGCTCCAGAGAGTCCACCAATCACAATGTTTTGAGGCGTGCGAGGCTTGAGAATAATGGTGTAGATCACTGCGTAACCGACAAAGGTCGCAAAGGTGAGCCACATGGTCAGAGGGTTCACCAAGAAATACAACACGGCCATACCAGTCGCACCCAAAAGGCCAGAAAGCACCAACACCTGACGCGTAGAGATCGAACCGGTTGCCGTTGCTCGGCGAGCCGTACGCAACATGCGCGCATCGACTTGTTGCTCAATCAGACAGTTCATCGCAAACGCAGCGGCTGCCAACAACCAAATCCCGATGGTTGCGGCGATCACGCGTTTAGCATCAGGCAATTCAGGTGTAGCCAAGAACATGCCGATCACCGCACAAAACACCGCCAGCTGGGTTACCCGCGGCTTGGTCAGTACAAGGTACTGACGTAACAGGCCAGGCGAAGCGGCGATCGTACTAGTCATAATCAACATTTTAGTGGGTGTGAGGCGATTGTACCGACAAGCGCTGTTCTTGCGGTTTAACCAGCCGCGTCAGCAAGGTCACCACACCCAAAACCAGACCGGCCGCCCCTCCGTTATGCAGCACGGCAATTAACAACGGCCACTGAAAAAAAATTGTGGTCAATCCAGTCAATAACTGAGCAAGAAGCAACCCAAGCACAAGTGTCGCAGGGCCTTTCAAACCGGCATCCGCTCGCAATTGCCAAGCCAGCCAGCCCCAATATGCAAAAACCATCCAGGCGACGTTTCGATGTACCCAGTGAATCGCCGTTAACGCGGGTTGAGAGATCATCTCGCCACTTGGGAGTTCGCCTAAACCACGCACGATGGCAAAACCATTGGCAACATCCATTTGCGGCCACCAACTGCCATGGCAAGTTGGAAAATCCATACACGCTAAGGCCGCGTAATTCGTGCTCACCCATCCGCCCAGAGCGATTTGTATAAATAGCAATAAAAGCCCCAGTCCAGCCCAGCCTGCAAAGGCTTGGGCCCGTGCTGATACGACAGGACGCAAGCGTTCGCGCGCCGCAAGCCAGGTCATCAAGGCCAACAGGCTCATGCCTCCCAGCAAATGTGCGGTGACGACCGCGGGCATCAATTGATGTGTGACCGTCCATGCCCCAAAAGCGCCCTGCAAACACACCGCGACCAAAGTCGTGAACGCCAGGGCAGGCGAATGGTCAAAGGTTTTCCGGTGACGCCAGGCCATCCAACAGATCGCAATGATCAACACGCCGAGCAAACCACCCACATATCGATGAATCATTTCAATCCAAGCTTTGGGCAAGGTCACCGGCCCGTCTGGCATGACTTGAACCGCTTCGCGAATGGATTGCAGTGCCCCAATTGGCGTCACATTGCCATAACAGCCGGGCCAATCTGGGCAACCCAGCCCAGAGTCTGTGAGCCGCACGAACGCGCCAAACATAATTAGATCGAGCGTCAGAAACCAGGTCAAAAATAAAATTTTTCGATAGCGTTGCCGCGTTCGCGTGATCGGCGCGGACTCACGAGACTGAGTCATCATCCGATCCTTGAGTTATACACAAGCTTGCTGATGTCCTTACGTACCTTCTCCGGCTCTGCATTTGCGGGGTATTGCAAGATCAAATTGGCGTGCGGGTCGATGATCCACATTGGCTCGGCGAGTGTTGGTACTGCGCTTGGCGACGCTAATAAAAACGCTGCAAGCTGCTCAGACTTCACGCGTAACATAATTGTGCCTCTATACGCTTCAAGCACTTTTTCAGGTACCGCTTGATCATCAGTAATGAACCATACTCGCGCTAAACGCTCGACGTTTTTGCCTTGACTGGCATGTGAGTTTCGCAAAATAAACAGTTTGCGTGCACAAGCGTCTTGGCAATCACCCCCATCCGCTGTGACTAATAACCACTTGCCTTTCAAAGTGCCCACGTCAAAAGGCTTGCCATCAAGCGTGGTAGCTACTAGTTCGGCACTCGCAGGGATTGGACGCTGCGGCTCAATCAACATGCCATACGCCACACTGCCTTCAGGGCGAAAGCCAGGATTTAAATAGGCAAGTACTGCGGCAAGCACAGGCGCCAAGCTGAACAAAATAATCAGTACCAGTGGAGTACGTGAACGAGTGCGGGTAGGATTTGGTTGAGTCATTTGGTTTCGTCTAAATATAATTTTTAGCGGTTACGCCTAATTCGCCAGGCCATCGCCAGCAATGCAATTAAGCAGATGGTCGCAAAGCCAAACCACTGCATGGCATAGCCGGTGTTTTTGTCTGCATCCACAGAAGGCTTGGGCCACACTCTGATCAGACCATCATTCGAGGCGCTCGTTTGTAATAACACCACAGGCAATAAATTTAAACCACTTTGGTCAGAGAGCTCAGCCAACGACAAATTCTGGACGCGTTGCAATTTCGCCGTATCAATTGAATCAATTTGCGCGCTCGCTAGAGCTTGTGGCTTGAACCCGAAATTATTCGAGCTGGCCCGACTAGAGGACCAGAGCTCGAACATTCTTGGCACATGCTCGGCGAGCTCTCCGGAGAGCTGTTGAATGTCAGGTGTAGTCGCTACAACTGGCGCCTTTTGATCGCCTAAGGGCCGCGCAAACCAGCCCCTAAGCACCAACACGGCGCGACCGTCTGTCATGACCAAGGGTGTAGCCAACCACAGGCCGGGACGACCCTCTAAATTGCGATTATCAAGCAACACGCTCAAATCGCCGCGCCACTGGCCTTGTACCTTTGCAGGTGTCCAGTTTTTAATATTAACGGGGTCTGGCGCCGAACCGTTTAAATCAAGCGCAGTCATCGCTTGCCCCTGTTGAATGCTTGACGCGATGGCGCGTCGCTCGGTCGCGCGGTTAAGCTGCCAGATACCCAAGGCGATACACGTTGCACCGACAACGGCAAGCAGCGTCACCGCAAGCACCGTGCGTGTTTTAGGTATCAATTGCGGCATGTCTGCGATAATTCCTGTTTTAGACGGAGATCGTCATGCGAATCGTGGTGATACTGGCCTTTATCGGCATCTTGGCAAGCCTGGCTTCAGCTTTGTTTTATCTGATGCGAGACAAAGGCGGGTCAAGCAAAACGGTAAACGCCCTGACACTTCGCATCGGGCTGTCGGTGGTCTTGTTTCTATTACTGTTGTTTTCGTACTGGATGGGGTGGATCGAAGCAACAGGATTTCAACGTTGAGGCCTCGCACTCAGAAAAAAAGCCGGCAATGCCGGCTTTTTTATTTTTTGCAAAGCCAGGCTTGCTTGAATTAAAACCAGTACACAAACACATACAAACCCAACCATACGACGTCAACAAAGTGCCAATACCAGGCCGCGCCTTCAAAACCAAAGTGATGGTCAGGCTTAAAATGACCTTTCATCATGCGAACCAAAATCACCGTTAACATCGTGGCGCCTAAAAGCACATGAAAGCCATGAAAGCCCGTCAGCATAAAAAACAATGAGCCATACGCGCCCGAGTTGAACTTCAAATTCAAATCGGTGTAGGCGTGGTAGTACTCAAACCCCTGGCAGGCCACAAAAATAAAGCCCAACACAATGGTTGCAAAAAGCCAGAACTTCGCTTTGCCCCGATGGTCTGCAATCAAGGCGTGATGAGAAATCGTCAGCGTCACGCCCGAGCTCAGCAGCAGTGCTGTGTTAATTGTTGGTAGCCAAAACGGACCCATTGTTTGAAAGGCCTCGACCACACCGGCGGGGCCCAAGTTTGGCCATACCGCATTGAAGTCTGGCCACAACAACAACTTATGATCCAAGTCGCCTAACCAGGGCAGGGTAATCGTACGTGTGTACCAGAGCGCACCAAAAAACGCGCTAAAAAACATGACCTCTGAAAAAATGAACCAGCTCATGCTCCAGCGATACGACATATCGATACGCTTGCTGTTCATTCCTGATTCAGACTCTTGGATCGCATCGCCAAACCAGTAATACAAGACGACAAAAAGTCCGAGCAAGCCCGCGAGTACAGCCCATTTGGCAACGTCGACTCCGTTGATCCAAGCAGACGCGCCAAACATCACGACCAATAGCGCAATGCTCGCACGTACAGGGTGTGCCGAATCAGCAGGTACGTAGTAGTAAGGCGCTACGTTGCCGTGGGTAGAGTGGGATGCACTCATTCTGTTCTCCAAACTTACGCAATGTTAATGTTAACTCTAAGTCAGCAGGCTGATCGCCCAACCCGCGATCTTGACCAAACTCACCACAAAAATAACTGTCAATACAATCCCAGCAATAATCAAGTGTACGGGATTGAGCCTTGCAATGTCGTCTTGATAACCAGCGCCCTTTCGCACACCGAACAACGCCCAAAGAACTGCTTTCAGTGTTTGAAAAAAACTCAATTTGCGCTGAGCAAGTTCTTTCAAATCATCGCTCATGCAACGTCTCAGCAATCAAGAAAAGTAATGTAAATAAACTTGCCGACCAACCGTGTAAGCAAACAGGCCCACCACCATGACAGCAAAAAACAACCCGGTTCGTCGATTTTTACGACGCTGTTCTGCGGTGGGCATTGTTAAACCTATTTGACTTCTGGTGGTGTTTCAAAGGTATGGAACGGCGCCGGCGAAGGCACTGTCCACTCTAGGCCCTCAGCACCATCCCATGGCTTTGCAGCAGCGGGCGCACCCTTGCCTGCGTAAGCTTTCAAGATAATGTAGAGGAACAGCAATTGCGAGAGACCAAACCAAAACGCACCAATGGTGGCGATTTGATGAAAGTCTGTGAACTGCGCCGCGTAGTCAGCGTAACGACGGGGCATGCCAGCCAAACCCATAAAGTGCATTGGGAAGAAGGTGATGTTGAAAGAAATCATGCTCGACCAAAAGTGCACCTTGCCCAGCTTCTCGTCGTACATGTAGCCACACCACTTCGGCAACCAATAATAGGTGCCGGCAAACAAACCAAACAGCGAGCCCGCCACCAACACGTAGTGAAAATGCGCAACCACGTAATACGTGTCGTGCACCTGAATATCAATCGGTGCCATCGACAGAATCAAACCGGTAAACCCGCCAATCGTAAACACAAAGATAAAACCAACCGCAAACAGCATGGGCGTTTCAAAGGTCATTGAACCTTTCCACATCGTCGCAACCCAGTTAAACACTTTGACGCCCGTTGGAATTGAAATCAGCATCGTTGCGTACATGAAGTACAGCTGACCCGTGACCGGCATCCCTGTTGCAAACATGTGATGCGCCCAGACGATAAATGAAAGGATGGCAATCGAAGCTGTTGCATAAACCATCGAGGCATAACCAAACAGCGGTTTACGCGCAAAGGCCGGGATAATTGCTGACACGATGCCGAAGGCAGGCAAAATCATGATGTAAACCTCGGGGTGCCCGAAGAACCAGAAAATATGCTGATACAGAACTGGGTCACCACCAGCAGCAGCATTAAAAAAGCCTGTGCCAAAGTGACGATCGGTCAGTACCATGGTGATCGCGGCAGCCAACACGGGCATCACTGCAATCAACAAATACGCGGTGATCAACCAGGTCCAGCAAAACAATGGCATTTTCATCAGGGTCATGCCAGGGGCGCGCATGTTCAAGATGGTGACCACAATATTGATCGAACCCATAATCGACGAAGCACCCATCAAGTGCATCGCGAAGATACCCATATCCATGCCTGGGCCCATTTGCAAGGTCAAGGGCGCGTATAACGTCCATCCCGCAGCAGTGGCACCACCAGGAACGAAGAATGAAGCGGTTAACAACGCGCCCGCAACCGGCAGCAACCAAAAACTAAAGTTGTTCATGCGGGCGAACGCCATGTCGGCCGCACCGATTTGCAGTGGCACCATCCAGTTTGCAAAGCCAACAAACGCCGGCATGATCGCGCCAAACACCATGATCAAACCATGCATCGTTGTGAACTGGTTAAACAGTTCAGGGCGAAAGAACTGAAGCCCTGGCTGAAACAACTCGGTACGCAACAACAGGGCAAGCGTGCCCCCTTCAAGCAACATCGCAAAGGCGAAGATCAGGTACATCGTACCGATGTCTTTGTGGTTGGTTGCAAACAACCACCGGCGCCAGCCGTGAGGCATATGGTGGGCGTGGTCGTCGTGCGCGTGGTCATGGCCGTGGCCTGAAACGTGGTCTGCTGTAACGCTGCTCATAGTTGACTCCTATCCTGCTTTCACTGTGATCGCACACCTGGCACGATCATCAGCTGATCTGAACAAAATGTGACGAAACTTAACGTGCTGCTTTGATGTCTGCTGGAGAAACGACGGGATCTTGCCCTTTGCCGGCGTTACCCCAAGAAGCACGGGTATATGTAATTACCGAGGCAATTTCTCCGTCATTCAACTGGCCACCAAAGGCGGCTCTCGCCGTCCCTTGTTTACCCGTTAGCAAAATCTGGATTTGCTCGGCTTTAGTGCCTAATACAATTTTGCTGCCATCAAGTGCCGGGAAAGCGCCCACGACACCCTTGCCGCTACCTTGATGACATGCAACGCAATTCGCTGCGTACACCTTTTCGCCGCGAGCGATCAGGTCCGCTGCCGTCCACTCTTTGTTAGGATCATCTGCCGCAGCAGCGAGCAATTTCTTCTGCTCGGCAGACCAGGTTGCATAGTCTTGTTCTGACACAACCTTCACAACGATTGGCATGAAGGCGTGATCTTTACCGCAGAGCTCGGTGCACTGTCCGCGAAACTCACCCACTTTTTCGGCACGAAACCAAACGCTTCGTATGAAACCGGGAATCGCATCTTGCTTCACTGCTAACTCAGGCACCATCCACGAGTGGATCACGTCTCCGCCCGTCACAGAAATACGGATTTTTTTGCCTACAGGTACAACCAAGGGGTTGTCGACTTCCATCAGGTACAGCGGACCGCGTGGCTCTTTGCCTTCGATCTGCGCACGCGGAGTCGCTAGGTTAGATAAAAACTTAACCCCGGCCGCTGGGCCATCAATGTATTCATAACCCCATTTCCATTGATAACCTGTGACCTTCACGGTGAGGTCTGCACCGCTGGTGTCTTTCATGGCGACAACAGTACGGGTCGCCGGCAAGGCCATTGCGATCACGATAATGAAGGGGATGACCGTCCAGGCAACTTCAACGCCTAAGTGTTCATGAAAGGTGGCGGCTTTAGCGCCGCGCGACTTCCGGTGCGCCCAGATTGAATAAAACATGACCCCGAACACGGCAACAAAAATTACCAAGCACACGATCAGCATGAACCAATGCAACCATGCAATATCTTTGGCGATCTGGGTTACGCCTTCTGGCAAATTAAGCTGATTGACGCGGGGCCCGCCCGGCATGTCTTTAACTTGTGCGCTCACCACACCACATAAAAGCATGGCACAGGCGCCCAGTAACCCTCTGACCTTCTTCATGCTGAACCTCGAATACGTTGCGCTTCAGTACCAAAATCCATAACCACTACGGCCACATGGATAACAGGCGCTATCTGCACAAAATTGTTGGATTGTTGGATTCTAGGCATTTTGGTGCCTTGAACCAACGCAAATCATTAATAAAAATATATTCGTCATTAAACCTTGAGGATTATAGCGTGGCTGAGAAGGTCTCGCTGCCCTACAATCTGTGCCGACCCCAAGCCCTTAGTGACTTTATGCATTCCACAAGACTTTCTTTAGAACGCGCAAGCCTGCAAAGCCTGTTTGACGATCTTTTAAGCCGCGCCAATCAGCCTCCACAAACAGGCTCGCTGCCACTTTTTGTTGGTGGGCACCGCTGCGGATGGCTTTTTTCGAAGGCGGCGCAAGCGCTTTCAGGTCTTGAGGGTGTCGAACTTAAGCCCGATCACGCCCACATCGGCCGGCTGGTCGAATCTAAGTCAGCGTTAAACGCACTACTCGCTTCGTTGGCAAACACCCTGCGAACCGCGGGCTGCGCCCCCGGTTGGCGAAATGAACTCTTAGACGTCTGGGTGGATAACGACCACCCTGAAGCCGCGTCAAATCTAAATAAGCCGATTGCCGCGATCGAGCGCGGCATCGTGCGTCCCTTGGGCTTAATCACCCGTGCGGTTCATTTGAGCGGCTGGTCGTCTGACGGTGGGCTTTGGGTTGCCAGGCGCGCGCTTACCAAGGCCACCGATCCGGGCATGTGGGATACCCTGGTGGGTGGCCTAATTTCGAGCCAGGAAGACCTCCAAACCGGTCTGGTGCGGGAGTCCGACGAAGAGGCTGGCCTTGACCCACAAGATATTGCAAACCGTACACCGCTCAGAACGATTACGCGCATGCGCAGACAAGTGCCGGAGGGATATCAAGCGGAGGATGTGCTGACCTGTGAGTGCGTGCTTCCCGCCAGCGCGACGCCTAAAAATCGGGATGGCGAGGTCATGGAAATCAAGCTACTTGCACCATCGACCATTTTCAATATGCTGAAAGAGGGCGCCTTCACGCTCGAGGCTTCAATCGTGCTGACCGAAGACCTTTTAAGGCGCTCAGAAACGGGTTCTATCTAAGCTAGGCTGCAACGTAAGCGATCAAGCGGTCAGATGCGACCGCATTTTTTTCATCGCAGCGACTTCGATTTGACGAATACGCTCTGCTGAAACGCCAAACTCAGCAGCCAGATCATGTAAGGTTGGGCCGCCATCGTCTTGCAACCAACGCGCCTCAACGATGCGACGCGAGCGCTCATCTAGCACCTCAAGCGCGCGAGACAAGCCGTTGGACTGCAGATCGTCAAGCGCGTGGCGCTCAAGCACCTGCGTTGGATCTGAACGCCCGTCGTCAGACAAGTAAGCGATCGGAGCGTAAGACTCGTCGTCGTCATCTTGGTTTTCAAGTGAGATCTCGCGCCCTGACATCCGTACTTCCATTTCTCGAACGTCTTCTGGACTCACTTTGAGGGTGGCCGCAATTTCAGCCACTTGACTAGAGTCAAGCGTTTGACCGTCAGGTCGCATGCTGCGCAAATTAAAAAACAGTTTGCGCTGGGCTTTGGTGGTTGCAACCTTTACCATGCGCCAGTTTCGCACGACATATTCGTGAATCTCGGCCTTGATCCAATGAACCGCGAACGAAACCAACCGCACGCCACGCTCGGGATCAAAGCGCTTGACGGCCTTCATCAAGCCCACGTTTCCTTCTTGAATCAAATCCGCATGGGGCAAACCGTAGCCCAAGTATTGCCGGGCGACCGATACAACCAAACGCAAATGAGACAGCACGAGCTCACGGGCTGCGTCGATATCGTCACTGTCGCGCAGCCGTTGGGCAAGCATGACCTCTTGCTCGGCAGAAAGCACCGGCAAACGATTAACCGTCGAAATATAGGCGTCTATCGTCCCGAGCGAGCCAGGATTTGAGATGGCCATTGCCAATTGAGAGGGTTTTAGGGTCAAAGCAGCCGAATTTGTCATAAGTTGATCGCTCCAAAACGTGGTGACGACGCATGGGAATATATTAGCACTCTCATCACCCGAGTGCCAATAAGACGGCATCTGGGCCATAAAGTTCCGCATTTCTTCTCGGGGTGTTAATCTCAAGGTGCTCCGGTCGGCGGCTAGCAGGTTATAGGTTTGCCGGTTCACTTTGGGTTCGGGTATGGCCGATTTAGTCAAGTTTTTATCAAAAATTTTGTTGGCATGTCTGCTTGTCATAGCCGTTGGCTGGGCAACGTATATTGGCGTGCGCTTTTACCACGCCGAACAAGTCGCCTACCGCTGGGTGTCTGGCTTAGCCGCTAAAGAGGCAGAATTCGAGAAAAAGGTCGCGAGTGGGGGGGGTAACACCCTCACGGGCTATGCAACACCAGATCGTGCCAAAGTCATTGAAGGAATTGAGGGAAATCTCTCAGGACTGACTTATGACGCACTGCAAAAGCGTCTTTGGGCTGTTTCCAACAAACCCACTGCGCTCGTTGCCCTGTCAGTCGACGGTCAGTTGCTGGCGACCTACCCCCTCAAAGGCATGTCTGATGTCGATGGCGTGGCCTGGATCGGCGGAAATCGGCTCGCGCTCGTAAATGGCAAGCGCAATCGCGTCGCACTCGTTGAAGTTCCCGTCTCGCCGCAAACCATCGACACCACGCGCGCTTTTTCTTTGGTGCTCAGGTTCGGCGAGTCTGAAGATAGCAATTACGGGTTTCAGGGGTTAGGCTATGACCTGAAGCGCGACCGCCTCTATATCGCCAAAGAACATAGTCCGCGTGCGCTCTACCGGGTGAGTGGCCTGAACTATCTTCAAGCGCCCGACTCGCGAGGACTCAGAATTGAAAACGTGAGTCGTTGGCTAGATGAGGTGCCCTTCGCCACCGACCTTTCGTCCGTCGAAGTCGACCCAGCGACAGGGCGCGTGTTTTTGCTTA
>JBAXLV010000018.1:0-12838 GCA_037134635.1 Alcaligenaceae bacterium | reverse complement strand
GGCCTCGGCGATGATGGGCACCTTCACAATGTCGTGTGGGGCTTTGGCGGGCCTTACGGTCAGCGTCGTGAATCTGGCAGGCCCAGGCCCACTTTGCTGGATTATGGGAGGATGCACCACTCTGGCCTTTTTACTCGGTCGCATTGCCCGGCGCGCCTAAGGGGCTTGATCTAAAACCCCATTTCGTATTAGAACGGCAGACTTGATGCGAATCTTTGAACAAATAATAGGTGTAGCCCATGGCACGTGTATGCCAAGTGACCGGAAAAGCCCCCATGGTGGGCAACAATGTTTCACACGCAAACAATAAAACCAAGCGTCGTTTTCTGCCAAATCTGCAGTCACGCCGGTTTTGGGTTGAAAGCGAAAACCGCTGGATTCGTCTGCGCGTCACAACCAATGCGATCCGTACCATCGACAAACTCGGCATTGATGCCGTGTTAGTTGATCTGCGTGCACGCGGCGAAGTCGCTTAAAGGAGCCCAACATGGCAAAAGGTACCCGCGAAAAAATTAAGCTCGAATCGAGCGCTGGCACTGGTCATTTCTATACAACGACCAAAAACAAGCGCAACATGCCTGAAAAAATGCTGATCAAGAAATTTGATCCAGTGGCACGCAAGCATGTAGATTACAAAGAGACCAAACTCAAGTAATCGCTCGCCCCCGATTCGGCACTCGCAAAAAGCCCCTTCACTGGGGCTTTTTTGTTTTTAGTCCACGTCAAATCAGTCGTCACTCTATAATGTGAGGTTGATTGGGCGCTTGCTGCACCCTGACCTTTTTTTATGGCTTTATCCATGCTCGAACGCTATCAACCCACCGTTGTCGAACAAGCTGCCCACACCAACTGGGATGGCCGCGACGCTTACCGCGTCACCGAGGGCACCACCGACAAAAACGGCCAACCCAAGCCAAAGTTTTATGCGTGTTCAATGCTGCCTTATCCAAGTGGCAAGCTGCATATGGGTCACGTGCGTAACTACACTATCAACGACATGATGACGCGCCAGTTACGCATGCGCGGCTACAACGTCTTAATGCCAATGGGTTGGGATGCTTTTGGGATGCCGGCTGAAAATGCCGCGATCAAATCCAAAGTCCCCCCTGCAAAATGGACGTACGACAACATCGCGTACATGAAAAAGCAGATGAAGGCCATGGGCTTGGCCATAGATTGGTCGCGCGAAATGTGCGCCTGCGACCCAAACTACTACAAATGGAATCAATGGTTGTTTTTGAAGATGCTTGAAAAAGGCATCGCTTATCGTAAAACACAGGTCGTTAACTGGGATCCCGTCGATAAAACTGTCTTAGCCAACGAACAGGTGATTGACGGACGCGGTTGGCGCTCAGGTGCGGCGGTTGAAAAACGCGAAATCCCGGGCTATTACCTGCGCATCACTGATTACGCGGCCGAGTTACTTGAGCAAACACAAAATGGCCTGGAAGGCTGGCCAGATCGCGTGCGTGCCATGCAAGAAAACTGGATCGGAAAAAGCGAAGGCGTACGCTTTGCGTTTTTGCATACGATCAAAGATGCATCGGGCGCACTGATTCAAGACGGCAAAATGTATGTCTTTACAACTCGCCCAGACACCATCATGGGCGTCACCTTTTGCGCGGTCGCGCCCGAGCACCCTTTAGCGATACATGCTGCAAAAACAAACCCCGCCTTAACGGCCTTTATCGAGCACTGCAAACAAGGCGGTACCACTGAAGCCGAACTCGCGACGCGCGAAAAAGAAGGTCTCGATACGGGTCTTACAGTCACGCACCCCCTAACAGGTGAGGCTGTTCCTTTATGGGTGGGCAACTATGTACTGATGAGCTATGGCGATGGCGCGGTTATGGGCGTGCCTGCGCACGACGAACGCGATTTCGCCTTTGCCAACAAATATGGCCTGCCGATCAAACAAGTCGTGCAAGCCGGTGATAAGCCGTTTAACGACCAAGTATGGTCAGAGGCCTATGCCGACAAACAAACGGGGCGTCTGATCAACTCGGGCGCGTATGACGGCTTGAGCTTTACCGAAGCGCTTGGGGCGATTGCCGCCAAACTTGAAAGCCTCGGGCTCGGCACACGACAAACCACGTGGCGCCTGCGCGACTGGGGTATCTCGCGTCAACGCTACTGGGGCACTCCAATCCCCATTATTCATTGCGACGCCTGCGGTGCCGTACCCGTGCCTGAAAAAGATTTACCTGTTGTATTGCCCGAGGACTTGATTCCAGACGGCAGTGGCAACCCCTTGGCCAAACACGAAGCGTTCTTATCGTGCCAATGCCCAAGCTGCGGCAAGCCAGCAAAACGCGAAACCGACACGATGGATACGTTTATCGATTCATCCTGGTATTTCATGCGCTACACCTCGCCAGGCAACGAACAGTCTATGGTCGATACCCGCAACGACTACTGGATGCCGATGGATCAGTATATCGGCGGCATCGAGCATGCGGTATTACACCTGTTGTATGCGCGCTTTTGGACGCGTGTGATGCGTGACTTAGGACTCGTGAAGTTTGACGAACCGTTTACTAAACTTTTATGCCAGGGCATGGTCCTCAACCATATCTACTCGGCCAAGGCTGAAAACGGCTCAGTTGATTACTTCTGGCCTGAAGACGTCGAAAATGTCTACGACGCCAAGGGTGCCATCATGGGCGCCGTACTTAAAAGCGATGGCCGTGCGATCACTTATGGCGGCGTGGGCACGATGTCTAAATCAAAAAATAATGGGGTCGATCCACAATCTTTGATTGACACCCAAGGCGCCGACACCGCCCGTTTGTTTGTGATGTTTACCAGCCCGCCTGAGCAAACGCTTGAGTGGTCAGACTCAGGGGTCGAGGGTTCAAACCGCTTTTTGCGTCGACTCTGGGCCCTATGCCATCAAAAGCAGGGCCTCATTACTCAGGGTTTGGCAGCACCCGTCAGTGACTGGTCGGGCGCGAGTACAGAAATCAAAAAACTACGGCTTGAAATCTACGCGCTGCTTAAACAGGCCGATTACGACTATCAACGCATTCAGTACAACACTGTCGTCTCGGCCTGCATGAAAATGCTCAATGCCATCGACGACGCAACCTTGGGTGACTCTGGCTTTGCGACAGCAGCCACGGCCGAAACCATGGGTGTTCTGTTGCGGGTGCTCTATCCCGTTGTGCCGCATGTGACCTGGAACCTCTGGGCTGAATTGGGCTTTGCAGCGATTTATGGTGATTTGCTAGATGCGCCCTGGCCGAGCGTGGACGAAAAAGCCCTTGTGACCGATGAACTTGAACTGGTTTTACAGGTGAACGGCAAACTTCGAGGTAATCTGACAGTTGCACGGACTGCAAGCAAAGAGATCATCGAGCAACTGGCTGCGTCCCACGAGGCAGTCATACGCAATCTTGAAGGTCGCCCGCCCAAGCGCATCATCGTCGTGCCCGGTAAACTCGTCAACGTAGTCGGTTAACAGGATAATGCTGCAATGAATAGCCCGACAATACGCCAAACTGTCTCAGTAGCTGCTCCTGTACCCAAGGCTGCGCCGTCAATATTTTTACGCGCGCGGGTCTGGCTGCTCGCGCTGGGTTCTGTGTTGGCCATGCTCGCGCTCAGCGGCTGTGGCTTCAAGATGCAGGGCGAAGCGCCCATGCCGTTTGACTCGTTATCGATCAATATCCCGCAAAACTCTCAGTTTGGTGCCGATTTGCGTCGTGCGATTCGAGCCGCTTCCCCCGGCACCAAGCTAATTGAACCACGTGATATGGTCGTGCTCGCGAGTGATATTGAAGAGAATGACGATTCAGAAGATAAAGCCACCATTGATCGCATCAAAGCCGCCAAAGTACGCAAACTGGCAAAAGCCAGGCTTGAACAAATCAGTGACATCAGGGGTACGCGTATTGTGGCGATTAATGCCCAAGGCAAACCTGAAGAATTTGAGCTGTCTCTGACCTACACCTTTCGCCTTGTCACCGCTAAAGATCAGATCATTTTGCCAGACACAACGCTGTATGCAATTCGCAGCATGCCCTTCGATGATCGCGTCGTGCAGGCGAAAGAAGGCGAGGCTGCAACCCTATTCAAAGACATGCAACGCAGCCTGGTCGCACGTATTTTACGACGCGTGACAGCACCTGACATTGCCACGCGCTGGCAAGCGCTCGCAACACTGACCCCAGAAGACGAAGAGGATGAAGAAACCGTGCCGCGTGTGAATGCGCCAACGACACTTCCTCAAATTTGGCAAAACCCCTCGCTGACGCCTGCCCCCGTATCCGTCGGCCCAGACTAGCAGGCGGCTATCAATGAGCGTCGATCGCTTGATTGAAACCCTGAGCCGCCCTGGCGCGCAGCTTGCTGCGCTCTACGTGGTAATGGGTGATGATCCTTTACTAACCATTGAGGCCGCCGACGCGCTAAGAATCGTGGCGAAAACGGCGGGCTATCTTGATCGCACCTCGTTTTTGATGGACGCTCGAAGCGACTGGAGCGCTTTAGGTGTTTCAACGCAAAGCGGTTCACTGTTTGGTGATAAGCAACTGGTTGAAATCTCATTGCCGACGGGCAAGCCCGGCAAACAAGGTGCCGACGCGCTTATTGGCTTAGCCAATCGCAGCAAGGGTGTGAGCGATGGTGAGGTCTTAACCATTGTGTCGCTGCCACGTCTGGATAAAGCGTCTCGCGACAGCAAATGGGCGAGCGCACTGTTTGCGGCAAGTACCCTGCTCGACCTTCCAAACGTCGAGCGTACCCAACTGCCCAAATGGATCGAGCAACGACTCGCACGGCAAAAACAAAAAGCCGAACCTGCAACGCTTGAATGGCTTGCCGATAAGGTCGAAGGTAATTTACTTGCGGCCCATCAAGAAATTTTAAAGTTGGGCCTGCTCTTTGATGAAGGCCCCTTGCCCGCCGAGGCTGTTGAGCAAGCCGTCATGAATGTTGCGCGTTACAACATCTACGGCTTGCGCGATGCGATGCTCATCGGCGACGTACCTCGTCTGGTGCGGATCATGGACGGCTTGAAAGCCGAAGGTGAAGCCCTGCCGCTTGTATTATGGGCAATCGGTGAAGAAATCAGAACGCTCGCGCGCATCTCCCAGGCACACACTACGGGACAAGACTTGGCCTCCGTGCTACGCTCACAGCGTATCTTTGGTGCGCACGAATCACTGGCACGTCAAGCTTTAGCTCGAGTTGCCGCACGCAACTGGCCCGCTGCGGTTCAACACGCGCATGAAGTCGATCGCCTCATTAAAGGTTTGCAAGTGCCCGGTCGCCTGCAAGATCCCTGGGAAGAAATGACTCGGTTGGCTATGCGTGTCGCGGCCGCCGGGGCGCGTAGTTAACTATCGCCACTTTTATCGCTTTTTTATATATTCATGACCACTTTACAAGAAACGATGCACCAAATCGGACGTCAGGCGCGGGACGCCTCGCGCGTTCTGATGCGTGCAAGCGGCGCTCAAAAGTCGCAGGCGTTATTGGCCATGGCCGACGCGCTCGTCCAGCAACGTGCGTCCCTGCAAAGCGCCAACGCAAAAGATGTGGCTGCGGCCCGCGCACGTCAACTTGAACCTGCCTTGCTTGATCGACTAACACTTTCAGAACGATCGATTGACGTGATGATCGAAGGTCTGCAACAAATCGCGGCGATGCCTGATCCAATTGGCGGTCTCACGTCAACAACGATCCGTCCCAACGGAATGCATGTCGCGCAAATGCGTGTGCCGCTTGGTGTGATTGGCATTATTTATGAATCGCGTCCGAACGTCACGATCGATGCTGCGGCCTTATGCTTAAAGTCTGGCAACGCGAGTATTTTGCGTGGCGGCAGTGAGGCATTGCAATCAAACCTTGCCTTAGCAAAAATTGTTGAGTACGGCTTACTTGCTGCAGGCTTACCCCAACATGCTGTACAAGTTATTGACACGCCAGATCGCGCCGCTGTCGGTGAGCTCATTACGATGACCGAGCATATTGATGTGATCATTCCGCGTGGTGGAAAAAGTCTGATCAAACGTCTCGCGGCTGAGGCGCGCGTACCAATGATCAAACATCTGGATGGCAACTGTCACGTCTATATCGATGCGCAGGCCGACTTAAAACAGGCCGCTGAGATCGCGTTCAATGCCAAGACTTATCGTTACGGCGTATGTGGTGCGATGGAAACACTATTAGTTCATCAATCCGTAGCGGCCTCGCTTTTACCAGACCTTGCACAGCGCTTTCTGGCGCACGGGGTTGAACTACGCGGCTGTGCGCAGACTCAAAAACTTGTCACCCAAGCCGCGTTAGCGACTGACGAAGATTGGGCCACTGAATATCTGGGCCCGATTCTTGCCATCCGTATTGTCGCGTCACTTCACGAGGCGATCGCGCACATTGAACGCTGGGGCTCAGGGCATACCGACTCGATTGTCACGCAACAAATTGCCGCCGCGCAACAGTTTCAGCGTGACGTAGATTCGAGTTCGGTCTACGTCAACTTACCCACCTGTTTTGCCGATGGTTTTGAATACGGCTTAGGTGCCGAGATCGGAATCTCAACCAATCGCCTCCATGCCCGCGGCCCCGTCGGGCTTGAGGGCCTGACCACATTAAAATGGGTCCTGCAAGGCAATGGTCAACTTCGGGGATAGGTGCTGATGCTCTGGATTAAAACGTTTCATATTGTTTTTATTGCGTCTTGGTTCGCGGGGCTGTTTTATCTGCCACGTATTTTTGTGAATCTGGCACAACAAACTGATCCTGCCGTCACGACGGTGCTGCTGGGCATGGCCCGCAGGCTGTATCGTTTTACGAATATTTTAGCGATCCCAGCTGTGTTACTTGGCTTATGGCTTTATGTGCAATACGGCATTGGTCGCGGCCCTGGTAGCGGCTGGATGCATATCAAGCTTGCGCTGGTGGTGTTGGTGATCGGCTATCACCATAGCTGCGGTGTGCTGTTGCGAAAGTTCGAGCAAGGCGCCAACCGTCGTTCGCATGTTTTTTATCGCTGGTTCAACGAAGTACCTGTGTTGATGCTGGTTGCAGTGACGGCATTCGTCGTCATCAAGCCTTTTTAATGGGACACCATGTCTGAGCAGGATCCAGAACGTAAAACAATCACCCTTAAAACACGCGCGCTTAAACCGCGCTCAGTTACGGGGGCTGAACCAACTCGTGCGCGACTCGGCGCGCGGGCGCGCCAAGTCGCTCAATTAAAAATTGCAAAAGAAAAAAAATCTCGACTACAAACTGCGAGTATTGAAAAAAAGCTCGCTGAACGCCCTGTAAAGTCAACACTTCAAGAAGCGCCTACACGTCCTAACCGAGGCTCTGCACCGCGAGAGCCCTCGCCGCGCCCCACTGCGGCACCGAAGGCCTTGCCCTTACGAGAAGATGCGCAAATTGAACATGCATCGTCATTGGTCTTGGATACCGAAATATTTCATATCTTTGCACCCTGCCCCACAGGCCTTGAAGAAGCGCTGGCAGCTGAACTTGGTGCCCTAGGCTATGCCCAGGTACAGCCGACGCGTGCGGGCTGTCATTTTGTCGCTGACTGGTGGGGCGTGCAGCGCGCCAATCTCTATTCGCGCTTAGCCACTCGAATTTTGGTGCGGGTTGGACAAGCACCCGTTCAACGTGAGGACGATATTCTTGAGCTTGCGCAAAGCATTGGCTGGGAGCGATGGTTTGGCGCTGAACACACGTTACGCGTAGACACCTCAGCCGTCAAAAGCCCCATGCAAAGTTTGCAATACTGCAATCTGCGCGCCAAAGATGGAATCTGTGATCGCTTGCGCGATCTAGAAGGTGCTCGCCCTTCGATCGATACCGTGCGTCCCGATGCTCGAGTACATTTGTTTTTATCGCACGACACTGCCACGATGTACCTAGATACTTCGGGCGAGTCTTTATTCAAACGCGGCTGGCGACTCGACAAAGGCGATGCACCCTTGCGAGAAAATCTCGCGGCAGGTCTGTTGGCACTCTCTGGCTGGGATCCTGAAGCCGCTTTGCTTGATCCGTTTTGCGGTAGCGGCACGATTCTGATTGAGGCAGCGTGGATCGCGCTAGGGGTCCCACCAGGGATCACTCGCCCCTTCGGCTTCGAGCGTCTGCGTGATCACAATACGCGTAGCTGGGAGGACCTGAAAGAAGATGCGCGTAGCCGTATCCTGCCTGAGTTGGCATCACCCTTGATTGGAATCGATGCCGATCCCGAAGCGCTTGAGGCGGCGCGGCGAAATGCTGAACGCGCCTACCTAACAGAAGACACCATTCAATTCGAGTTGGGTGATGCGCGCGATGCAGTCGCCCCTGCGCCAGCGGGCTGGATCGTCACGAATCCGCCGTACGGCGAACGGCTTGATGAAGAAGACCTTGAATTCTGGCGTGAGTGGTCGGCCTGCTTAAAAAATGAATTTGCAGGCTGGCAAGTCAATGTCATTACCTCAGACCTTGATTTACCCAAGCACCTACGCTTAAAGGCAGAGCGAAGAACGCCCATTTTTAATGGCGCACTCGACTGCCGCCTTTTTAGTTTTGAATTAGTGGCCAATAGTTACCGCAACGACCGATAACCACCAATCTGTTGTGCGATTGCAACCATTCTGACGGCATAAGGGTATTCCCTTAATTTCATTTGCAAATGCTAGGGTTTTCCCTTAATATAGGGTTATCCCTAGTCAGCAAAGGAAGTCATCATGAAAATCAACAACACAGCACGCTTAACCGACAGCCTCGAGCGCGAACTTTTGGCAAAAGCGATGGAAGATCAATTTCGCCCCCATCCGTTTCGGGCCGTTGGTCGAGTGGTACGCGGTTTAGTCGCCTTCACAAACTCGGCACGTGCCCACGCAAAACATAACAGTTTGTACTAAAACCCGGGCTGAGTGCTAGGTTGAAATGCGGGATAATACCCGCCATGAACCTACGCTCTGCACCGACGCCTCCTCTATTTGTGCCCCCCTTAGCGCCAGCGCGGTCTCGCCGCTTTGCTTCGATGATGTACGAGGGGGTCTTACTGTTTGCGGTAGTCTTTTTGGCTGACTACCTCTTTGACACACTGACTCAAAGCAAACACGGGCTCATGCTCAGAGGTGCTCGCCAAGCCTGGTTGTTTTTTGCAATAGGCGTCTATTTTTTAGTTTGTTGGGCGCGGGGGGGGCAAACCTTACCCATGAAAGCCTGGCACATCCGCCTCGTCGCGCTCGACGGTACCCCCGCACGCTTTAAACAACTCGTGCTCCGTTTAATATTGATGTGGGTATTGCCCTTGCTGGGCGCTGCGGCAGTCTGGGGGCTCTCTAGGGCCACCAGTTGGCCCTCGGCCCTCATGCTCATCGTCGCCGCCCCCTTCACCGTGCTGATCCCCACCTGGTTCGCACCACAGCAACAGTTCTTACACGATCTGTTGGCAGGCACTCGCCTTGTCAATGTCGCGGTCAGTACAAACCCTTAGTTATTGCATTCAGACACCTCCGTGGGTTGCACCAAAGCAAAGGCTGAGCCATGCTACGGGCTTCACCTAAGTCCACCCTCAGGTATGGTCGATCAATACGCTTCGCTTTATAAGTCTTTCGAATGGTTGGTGCCGACCCATTTCAACATTGGTCACGCCTGTTGCCATCGTTGGGCCAATAATCCCGCCGATGCTCGACGGATCGCTTTATTTTATGAGGACGAACACGGTCAGCGCGAAATCTGGACCTACGAACGTCTGGCTGCGACTGCGAATCAATTAGCAAATGGTCTGACACGCATGGGGGTCAAACGCGGCGATCGCGTCGCCTTAATTTTGGGCCAACGTCCAGAAACAGTCGTGGCACACATTGCGATCTATAGCGTTGGCGCTGTTGTATTACCCTTATCCAATTTATTTGGTCCAGATGCCTTAGAGCAGCGCTTACGCGATGCGCAAGTGCGTGTGGCGATCTTTGACGACTTGTCAGCGACAAACGTCTTGGCAAGCCTGCCTCGCTGTCCAACGCTGACCCAACTTGTCGGGATTTCAGTAGACGACGAACGCGTTTTAGCCTGGCCTAAGCTTTTAGTGCGACAGTCTACCGTCTTCAAACCGGTCACCACGCGCGCCGATGAGCCGGCAATCTTGCTTTACACCTCGGGCACCACGGGTTCGCCCAAAGGGGCTTTATTGCCGCACTCAGTCTTGATCGGTAACCTGCCGGGATTTGTCGCTTCACAAAACTGGTTTCCGCAAGCGGGCGATATATTCTGGTCGCCCGCCGATTGGGCGTGGACGGGTGGCATGATGGATGCATTGTTACCCACACTTTATTTTGGACATCCAATCGTAGGTACGCGCGGGCGCTTTAGTCCAGAGCGCGCCTTCGATATTCTGGAGCGCTATCAGGTCACCAATACCTTTTTATTTCCGACTGCGCTCAAGCAAATGATGAAAGCCATTGCGCAACCGCTCAGCACCTACAAGCTCTCGTTACGCAGCATCATGAGCGCAGGTGAAAGCGTCGGTGACACCGTATTCGCCTGGTGTGAACAAGCGTTAGGCATCACGCCAAACGAAATGTTTGGCCAAACCGAAATGAATTATCTGATCGGTAACAGTCATCAGAAATGGCCAGCACGCTCTGGCAGTATGGGCAAGCCTTATCCTGGCCATCAAATCACGGTGTTACGCGAGGATGGCCAAGTCGCAGCCGCGGACGAAGTAGGCGAAGTCGCCTTAAATCGTTTTGATATTCATGGCCATCCTGATCCAATTTTGTTTCTCGGTTATTGGCGCAACGAGGCTGCCACCACTGAAAAGTTTACCGGTGACTGGTGCCGCACGGGCGATCTTGCACGGGTAGATGCCGATGGGTATTACTGGTACGCCGGACGCGCTGACGATGTATTCAAATCATCGGGTTATCGAATTGGCCCGGGTGAAATCGAAAATTCTCTGCTCGACCACCCCGCAGTCGCAAATGTTGCAGTCGTGCCCAAGCCTGATCCCGAGCGTGGCGCAGTCGTTAAAGCCTTTGTCGTGCTCACCCCAGATTTCTCGTCGCGCCGACGCGCCGAGTTGACTGCAATCCTGCAAGAGCATGTGCGCGCTCGCTTAGCACCTTACGAGTATCCAAAAGAGATTGAGTATGTTGACGCCCTACCGATGACAACCACTGGGAAAATCCAACGTCGCGTCTTGCGTCAACTCGAAATTGGTCGTAGTCAGCGCCAGGCTAAAAAACTGAAATCCTCGTAAAGACGCCTTCGCGCCCACCCCCCAGGCGCACGCGTTAAACTAGGTGTTTTCCTCTGTACTAGGCGCAACTCATTATGGCTATTTATCAACTAGGCGACCTGACTCCGCGTATCGACCCAACGGCCTTCATTTTTGATTCAGCCGATTTAATTGGGGATGTCGTAGTGGGCGCACACGCGAGCATTTGGGCAAATGTCAGCATTCGTGGTGACAATACCTGTATCGATATTGGCCATCACAGCAATGTTCAAGAAGGTAGCGTCTTGCACTCAGATGCCGGCGTTCCCTTAACGATCGAAAATCATGTCACGATCGGACATCAAGCCATGCTACACGGCTGCACAATTGGCTCGGGTTCATTAGTGGGCATGCAAGCCATCGTTTTAAACCGTGCAAAGATCGGACGCAATTGCCTGATCGGTGCGGGAGCCATCATCCCGGAAGGTCGCGAAATCCCAGATGGCAGTTTGGTCATCGGGGTCGGCAAAATCACCCGCACCCTCTCTGAAGAAGAGATTGCCACCATTCGTAACAATATTGAAAACTATGCCAAGCGTGGGCAAATGTATCGCCAAAAACTCAAGCGGATCGGTTAATGACCTTTACCCAAGATTCAAGCCGTCAAGATTCGCTTAAGAAATTTTTATCTCTAGACCGCAGTGTAAAAATTGAGTCTGTCAGAATTGAGCAGGCTTGGCTGTCCGCACAAACTCATCACCAGTATCCTGCTCCGGTCTCGGCGCTGCTTGGCGAGCTTGTTGCAGCCTCGACCTTGCTAGCCGCTAATCTGAAGTTTGATGGCTCACTGTTATTGCAGTTACAAGGCGACGGTGCGATCGCCTTAATGGTAGTTGAGTGTCGCGCTGACCTGAGTATTCGCGCAACGGTCAAAATGCGTGAGCGTCCGTTGCCCTTGGTACACGATTTGCAGTCCATGCTGAACCCGGGTGGCACTGCAAAATTTATTGTTGTCCTGGATCCACCCAAACACACCCCTGGACGCCAAGCCTACCAAGGCATTGTGCCACTCGAGGGAGACACGATCGCCCAGGCGCTCGAGCAATACATGCTGCGCTCTGAGCAGCTACATACGCGCCTCTGGCTCGCAGCCGATACGTTGCATTGCACGGGTTTGCTCATTCAGCGGTTACCGTTGCTAGGTGGCTCTGAACAAACTGCGATCGATGCTGCGGATGAATCCTGGAACCGCATCCAACACCTTGCACAAACCCTAACGACACTTGAAATGCTTGGCACTGACCAAGACACCCTATTGCACCGTTTGTTCTGGGAAGAAACGCTACACGTCTTCGAACCAAGCACCATCACCTGGAAATGCTCTTGCACTTTAGAGCGTGTGATCGATATGCTCAAGATGCTAGGGAAAGCTGAGGTTGATGATATTTTGAAAGAGCGAGGCAAGGTTGAAGTTGCCTGTGAATTTTGCGGATTGCCTTATGTCTTCGATGCGCTCGATACTGAAGCACTTTTTCAAAAGGCAACCGTTCTAGGCAGCAAGTCGGTACATTAAGTTGCCAGATACTCGACGGCGCTGCGTACACCCTTTGACCCAACATCGATACCCAAACTTTGCATCGCAGCTTCAACGCCCGCTAAACAACCAAG
>JBAXLV010000017.1:0-13037 GCA_037134635.1 Alcaligenaceae bacterium | reverse complement strand
GGCTTCAGAGGCAAGGCGCAAGGCCTTCGTTACTCCATTGCTGGCTTTGAAAACCGTTATCAAAACTTTATCAGTCAAGAGGTAATTGGCGGAGGCGGTCGGCCTTCAGATCCGACCATTTATCAGTATGTCAATTTAACCAAAGCGAAGATTCAGGGGATCGTGGCACAAGTCGAAGTGCAAGTAGGCAGCCGCTGGACACTTCAAACAGGGGCCGCCTATTTGAACGGCGACAGTGAAATCAATGGTGTTCGCGCACCGATTAACTCGGTGCAACCACTAAAAGCGCTGCTCGGTATTAGGTATGACACGACGCAGTGGGGAGGCCAAGCCACGGTGACCTACAACGCTGCAAAAGATCCAAGTCGAATTGCAACCGGTAGAACCTCTCAGTTTGCTACGCCCGACTACACCGTGCTTGATCTCGGTGTGTATTGGAAGCCAACACCCAATCTTACCTTCAATGCGAATTTGAATAATGTCCTTGATGCCAAATACTGGCGTTGGTCAGACGTAAATGGTTTAACTGAACAGAGTCGCATTGCAGATGCATACACAGCCGCCGGCCGTAACGTCCAAGTCTCGATGCGTTATGACTTTTGAAGATATCAACCTACTGGAGAGCGCGATGCAAGAGATGATACAAACGATTCCACAGGCTTTTACCGACCTACGAAGCCAAGGGTTCATTCGCCAGCGCGAGGCTGCCGAACGACTGCATTTGTCTGAGGGCGAATTGCTCGCGGCACATGTCGACGCAAAGGCTTTATTGTCTGAGTTTAGAGTGATTCGCCTACGACCAGAATGGCACTCGCTGCTCGTTGCGGTTGAACACTTAGGCGAAGTGATGGCGTTAACCCGAAATGCCTCGTGCGTACACGAGAAAATCGGTATTTATCGAAAGGCAAGCTTGACCGATCAAGTTGGGGTGATCGCAGCCGACGATATCGATTTACGTGCCTTCTATTTAAAGTGGGCACACGGTTTTGCCGTCATTGAGACCACTCAGCATGGTCTACAGCGCAGTCTGCAGTTTTTTGATATTTCAGGCACTGCGATTCACAAGATTTTTTTACGCAAAAACAGCCATACCCAAGCGTACGATGCCCTGATTGAGCGCTTTGCAGATACGTCGCAACAACCAGGGTTGTATGTAGAGGTGATTCCAGCTAAATCACCTGAAACTGCAGATGACAAAATTGACGTCAATGCCATGCATTTAGCTTGGGATGGGTTACGTGACACGCATGAGTTTTTCTTTTTATTGAAAACGCACGGTGTCTCGCGCGTTCAAGCCTTGCGATTGGCGCAACCTAAGTATGTGCAACAGGTCCATTGCGCGGATGTTCTAAGAGTCTTAACCGCTGCGGCAGCGCGCGAAGTTCCGGTTATGGTGTTTGTTGGCAATGTTGGCATGATTCAAATTCACTCAGGTCCGATTCATCAGGTTTCGTATACGAGGCCCTGGTTAAATGTGCTCGATGCCTCGTTTAATCTGCATCTTCGTATTGATCAAATCGATACGGCATGGATCGTAAAAAAGCCAACCGCTGACGGCCTGGTGACGTCATTTGAAATATTCGACAAAGAGGGTGAGGTGATTGCCATGCTATTTGGTCTGCGTCAGCCAGGCCAGCCCGAGTTGTCGGCATGGCGAGAGCTCTTAATCGAGATTCAAGAAACTCAACAAGCTTGCGCAGTCTGATGCGATGACACAGAGTTTTGTAACAATGATGAACCGACTCTCTCGTCGCCAAGTGTTGGGCTATTTGACCTGGTGTGCCGCGACGCCTTTGGGGGCATATCCCTCGACCGCGCGAAGCGCAGCAGCCAGACGCATTATTAGCGTCGGAGGCGCCTTAACAGAAATCGCCTTTATGCTTGAGGCCGAGTCCGAGCTTGTCGGCGTTGATACGACCTCGATATATCCTGCAAAAGCAAAAGACTTGCCCAGCGTAGGCTATGCGCGTCAGTTATCTGCAGAAGGTGTCTTGTCGCTTGCGCCCACGCATCTTCTTGCGACCGAAGAGGCGGGCCCGCCTGCCGTGCTAAAACAAATAGAAGCTGCAGGTGTTCCGCTCACAGTGCTGCCTGCTAAACATCAGTTTCAGGGTTTGCGCGAGCGTATCCAGGGTGTCGGTCGGTTGCTCGAACGTCGCGAACTGGCTCAGGTGTTCGTGCAAAATCTTGATGCGAAGTGGCATCACGTACAAGCGCAGGTCGCTGCGCGCGTTGAGCGGCGATCGGCAAGACCCGCGCGCGTGCTATTTATTCTGGCGCAGTCTCCTTCGCAGATCATGGTCTCGGGTGATTTGACCGCAGCGCACGCGATGCTGACTTATGCGGGCGTTCAAAACGCAGGGCTTGGTTTTCAGGGATACAAACCGTTGACGCCAGAGGGGTTGATTTCGGCACAACCCGATTACATTCTGTTGACCGACCAGGGTTTACAAGCCGTTGGGGGTAAACAGGCGGTACTCAAGATTCCGGGGATTAGTCATACACCTGCAGGTCGAATGCAAGCCGTGGTTGCGATGGACGCCTTGCGTTTGCTTGGGTTTGGTCCGCGTATGCCCGAGGTGGTCCTTGAGTTGCATCAATTGTTCAATAGCCTATGAATCGCTTTTTCTGGTTTAGACGACAATCGCCAAGTCTCTGTTTGACGGTTGTTTTGCTATTGGCATTTGTGTGGTCTGTGCAGTTGGGGGCAATGCCAGTACTAGCGGCAGACTGGCTTGAATTACCCAAGCTGATTGGGTGGTTTGGTTCGAGTAACGCTTTTGATACAGTCACCCCGGGCGCCAACGTTTTGTTTAGTCTTCGGCTGCCGCGCGTATTGCTTGCGAGTTTAGTTGGGGCAAGTTTAGGGTTGAGCGGTGCATTAACGCAAAGTTTGTTTCGAAATCCCTTAGCTGAACCGGGTTTATTGGGGGTTAATGCGGGAGCAGCTTGCGCGGCGGCACTCATCATTGTCCTATTTTCTGAAACATCTCTGTCGCTTATTCCAGGCTTGCGCCTGTGGCTGCTGCCGATCGCTACTTTCTTTGGCGCGCTTGCGGTATGTTTTTTGTTAAATCAGACAGCAAGTTGGATGGCGCCAGGATCAATTGCTGCACTGTTACTAACGGGTATCGCGATGAATGCTGTTGCGGGCGCAGTGATTGGTCTCTGCACCTACCTTGCCAATGATGAACAATTGCGAAGTCTCTCGTTTTGGACGCTCGGCTCACTTGCGGGGGCTCGGTGGGAGTGGGTGGCACTCTTTGCCGGCATACTTTTCGTTGGATATTGTCAGCTGCGTCGCCGGGCACAAGACTTAAACGCGCTTACGTTAGGCGAGACGGTCGCGTGTCAAATCGGAGTTGACGTGAGGCGCTTACAGAAGCAGATCATTGTCTGGGTAGCGCTGCTTTCAGGTACTGCGGTCGCATTTTGCGGCATGATTGGTTTTGTGGGTTTGATTGCACCGCATCTGGCGAGGTTGTGGGTCGGCCCTGATCAGCGTCTGCTATTACCTCTTTCTTTGTTGTTGGGCGCATGCTTATTATTGGTAGCCGACACCCTCGCGCGCGTTGTTGCAATTCCCGCTGAGATCCCTGTGGGAATTTTCACTGCTCTGTTAGGCGGGCCCTTCTTTTTTTTGCTTGTGCGTCAAGTGCGCCGTCAAATTGGTTAGATGGTATAGATATGGTTGCCAACACCTCGTCTGCCTTGTTGCAATTATCAAATGTGTATTTACGGCAAGGATCTAAAAAATTAGATCCGCCTAGACTTGAGCCTATTAATCTACAGGTGCACAGTGGCGAGCGCGTTGCTGTACTCGGGCCAAGTGGTGCCGGAAAGTCAACCCTGCTGCAGTTAATGTCTCTTGAGCGAAGATCGGTTCGGGGCCACGTCACATTCAAAGACCGTGCGCAGTGCACCTGGTCTGTCGCAGCCCTTAGTCAACATCGCGCAGTGATGCCGCAACAGTGCCAAGCTGCCTTCGGTTTAGAGGTAGCACTTGTGATTGGCTTGGGACGCGTGGCGCAAACCTATGATCCCTTTTTGTCAGAGATCGTTTACGAGGCCGCCAAACTGGCATACGCAGATCACTTATTACACCGCCGCCTTGATACCTTATCGGGTGGTGAATGCGCTCGCGTTCATCTCGCTCGTGTATTTGCACAGCTTTGGGATAGTCGAGAAGGTTTAGTGCTAGTCGATGAACCCTTATCCACACTGGATCCAGGTCTGCAAGAAAATATTTTGCACGCCTTAGATACTTATGCAAGTGACCGAGGTCACGCAATTATTGCCGTTTTGCATGATATGAATCATGCCCTGCAGGCCTTTGATCGATTGCTATTGATTAAAGCGGGAAATCTCTACGCCGATATCCCGAGCAGTCGTGATGCTTTGCCTTTGCTTGAAGATTTGTATGGATTACGATTAGAGTGTGTGCAGACGAATAGCCAAGCCCTGTTTGTATCGTTACGTGTTAAACGGCGTCGCGTAGCATGATAGCGGCAAGGTATGTTGCCGGTTCGGCGTTATTCCACATGTTGCTTGTGCTAGGCGTTGCGTTACCTCATTTGTTTGGAATTCAGGCAATCGGGCTTGGTGATACTCGCTTAGTCGCTCAAAGTGCCAGCCGGGTTATTCACCTCTTCGAAGTGCCCGAGGATCCCGCTGAATGGACTCCTTCTAATTTTAGCTCCACACCAGTTGAAGCGATTGCAATGCCGGTGATCGCAACAGAGATGAGGGCTGAGCCCGAAGTCGCCCCTTTGACATCCGAACCGGCGAAGGCACGCGTCAACGAACACCAGAAGTCAATCCCGCACACAATTCGACCCTCCGCACATTCGACGAGTTCGCAAACCACGCCTTTAGCTAACATTCATCGTAGTGCGACGGCTTCACAGGTGGCACGGCCCGACTATGCGCACAACCCTAAACCTGACTACCCCGTAGCATTGCGGGAACGGGGCGTTGGTGGTGTAGTGTGGCTCAGGGTCTGGGTTGATGCTAAAGGCCACCCCAAAGAAATCGCAGTGGCTAAGGGTAGTGGTTACCGCCTGTTTGACGAGGCCGCGTTACGGGCGGTGCAGAAATGGCGCTTTATCCCTGCGTACGATGCGCAGCAAAGTCTGGCAAGTTGGGTCGAATTCGCTGTGCGATTTGTCGTAAATAGCTAAAAGTATAGGTTCTGTCCGCGGTGGTAGCCGTCGCATAGACTTTCATGCAGAGCTAAGCTATGCTGTTCGTGCGGTTTTTCACGATTAATCAGATGTCGTGAAATATCAAAAACAATAAGTGCAGATCACAGCGTCTGCCGAAATCTTAAGAGACAAAACATGAGCCAATACACCGTCGCCGAATTGGTGGCAGAATTTCTTGAAAAATGTGACGTCAATACTGCCTTTGGTATTGTCTCAGTACATAACATTCCGATGCTCGATGGCGTCGCTCGACGCGGCAAGATTCGGTTTGTCATGACACGGGGTGAAATGGGGGCAGGGCATATGGCAGATGCTTATGCCCGTGTGACACGCAAGCTAGGCGTTGTGTTTACAAGCACGGGTCCGGGTGCCGCAAACGCGGCATCAGCATTGGTTGAAGCAGGTTTTGCCTCATCGCCAGTGTTGCATATCACTGGTCAAAGTATGACCAAGCACATTGGTCGTGGGCGAGGTGCCGTGCACGATGTGCCTGACCAACTCGGTATGCTTAAAAGTATTTCTAAAACGGCTTATCGTATTGGTACACCCGATCAAGCCTTGCCGGTTCTTAAAAGAGCCGTGGCCGACGCGCTCAGCGCGCCGATGGGCCCGGTCAGTATTGAAATCCCAATTGATGTACAAAAAAGTGTCATTGATAGACCCGCCGAGCTTGATACTTTAGTGTTGCCTATCGCCGTGTTACGGACGGCTAGCGCCGCTGAAATTGACCGGCTGGTGGCTTTAGTTTCTCAGGCAAAGCGGCCGATGCTTTGGTTGGGTAATGGCGCGCGCGACGCAGCGTCGGCCGCAACCAAATTACTTGACCTTGGGTTTGGCCTGGTCACCAGTTGGGCAGGTCGTGGCATCGTGCCCGACGATCATCCTATGAGTATCGGAGCGTTGAACGGCACTGGGGCGCCATTAGTAGAAGCGTTTTATGAATCTGTTGATTTATTGCTAGTCGTGGGTTCTAGATTGCGCGGTCACGAGACGATGGATGCAACAGCGCGTCTACCTAAAAATATCATTCAAATTGATATCGATCCGATGGCCAATGATCGAACATATAAAAACCAAGCCTTTGTTTGTGCTGAGGCGGCCTCGACACTCGAAGCCTTGGTATCAAAGTTGCAGGGCAAGATTTCGATCGATCCCAAGTTTGCAAATGAATTTAAGGCAATGAAGATTGCAGCCTTTGAAGAGTTTCGTCAGACGCTTGGCCCTTATTCCAGTTTCCCTGATCAAGTGCGTAATGCGATGCCGCGTGATGCGATCTGGGTACGCGACATTACATTGAATAACAGTACTTGGGGCAATAAGCTGTTTCCGTTGTATAACGGGCGCAGCAGCGCATATCCTATTGGTGCCGCAATTGGACCTGGTCTTTCGCTAGGAATTGGTGCGGCGATTGGCGCGAACGGTCGTAAAACTGTAGCGATGGTTGGCGACGGTGGATTTTTCTTGAACGTGGGAGAACTGTGGACCGCAGTGCAAGAGAAGGTTGACCTGGTGATACTTGTGATGAACGATGGTGGGTATGGTGTCATACAACACATCCAAGATGCGACCTGTGAAGGACGGCGAAACTATTACGATTTATTGGGCCCCGATCTAAAACAGCTAGCCGCGTTGGCTGGAATTCCTTTTATGCAGGTGTCTGTGGCAAGCACGCTAGGGGCAACCCTGAGCAAAGCCTTAACGCACAAAGGCGTGACGCTGGTTGAAGTTGCAATGAATAGCATCGGTGAATTTCCGCCTTATTTTCCGTATTCAAAAAAATAGAATTAAAACAAGCAGCAACCACTTAAGCTCTGGAGAGACAGCATGTTGAAACGATTACTTGTTGGTGTGTGTGCGCTATCTGGTTTTTTAATTGCATCGCCGCTTTGGGCGCAAGCATCAGCGTATCCAAATAAGCCGATCACGCTGATCGTGCCGTACGCGCCCGGTGGTAGCACAGACATTACTGCTCGTTTAATTGCTGAGCATCTTTCAAAACGAATCGGGCAGCAAGTTGTCGCCGAGAATCGTGCGGGCGCTGCAGGTAATATCGGGGCAAATGTGGTCGCGCAAGCTGCACCTGATGGTTATACGCTTTTGATGGCACCAAGTAGTCTGGTGGCCAATATCTCGTTATATAAGTCTTTGCCTTACGATTTACGTAAGGATCTTGAGCCGATTTCTCGCATTGCCATGATTCCAAATGTCTTGGTTGTTGGTGCCGATTCTAAAATCAACTCTTTTGCTGAATTTATCGCTGCAGCTAAAGCGGCCAATCCGCCTCTGAACTATGGCTCAGCAGGCAGTGGTTCAAGTCAGCACTTGTCTGGCGCATTGTTCGCCAATAAGGCGGGCATCCAGATGGGACATATTCCGTATAAAGGCGGCGCACCAGCACTCGTAGATTTGGTAGGCGGCCGTTTAGATGCAATTTTTGCACCGCTGGTTGAGGTTTTGCCGTTTATTCAGGCCAAAAAACTAAAGGCTTTAGCAGTGACGACACCAATGCGCGCCTTTGCCTTACCAGATGTGCCAACAATCGCTGAGACGTTTCCAGGGTTTGATGTCACGCTATGGAATAGCATCATGACACGTAGTGGTACTTCGCCTGAAATTATTGCGAAGTTAAATAAAGCAATTCAAGAGGTCTTGGCGCAGCCTGAGGTGCTCGAGGCACTGCGTACGCAGGGATCAAATCCTTCGGGCAACACCCCAATTGAGTTTAAGCAGTTGATTGCACAAGAAGTGCCAAAATGGGCAGAGGTAATAAAAATGTCTGGGGCTGAGGTGCAATAGCAGTTCAATTTCATCGGGTGTCAGGCAGCCCTGCTAATTTGAAAAATTAAGTTTGCTCATACATGTATCCTACGATACTCGCCTCGAAGTGTATTCGCGAAATATATTTAGATTTATTCTTTTAACTTAAAAATTCGTACGGCATTTTTGTACGCGACCAGCTCGAGTGTCGCCGGCGTTAGATAAGCTAGGAGGTTGTCTCGTTGTTCTTGGATAATTTCATCGTACCGTCTTTCTAAACCACAGCAAGTATCTGAGCCAAGCATGACTTGGGTCGGAAATTCTTCTATCAAATTCTTCCAGCCGGCTCTAGGTCCGTTACTTGTATAGAATTTTCCTTCGCCCAGTTTTAAGTTCATACTTGCGTGTACGGGCCCTCCGCCTGACAGTTCGCACATGATGTTTGTTCGCTGCCGAAAGAAGTTTCGTATGTCCTCCGGGCGAGCCTTGGGTAAGCAGTGAGACAAAATGATTGTCGTCTGCGGAAAATCATTTGAAAGGCGCAAGAGGTCCTCTTTGAAGGTCTCATCCATCCCCGAGTGAATTTGTATAAAGGCGTGATAGCGATTGGCCAGTTCAAATGCTTGCCGGATGACGGGGCTTTCGAGTCTGAAGCGTCGCTTGTAGTCTGGCCGTGGCGATGAGTCTTCATTATCGGTGTGCAGTTCGCCAAAGCCTTTCAGACTTCCATCTTTAAAACCTGCCTCAGCGTCAGCAAACATATTTTTAAAGATCCATTGATCCGGATCGATGAAGCTACGCCTTTGGCGAAGAATCATATCGAATTCTCTTTGTCCAATTGCGGCGATATAGCGTTCTTTTAAATTTGTGCGCATATCGCTGTTAAGGTGTCCGACCGCACCTGCCCATTTCACATTGTTTCTATCCATTAAATCCTTGAACGAACCTGCGGTAGCCTCGTAGTTATGCAGATGTACATCGGCAATGGGCACGGTTTTAGCTAATGCCATCGAGCCCGGCAGGGGCTGAGCTTGCGCAGATGACGCGCAGCAAAAAAGCACTGTGACTGTGAACTTACAAAGTACATCGATCGTTATTGTCATCGAAGCCACCGACACAAGTTATCTAAACAATGGTGTACTGAGTCAGAGTCGTTTTAGATCGGCTCGTCACGTTGGGACGTACAGACTCAACATAAAAAATTAATTTAGTTTTAAGTTGAATTTTTCAATTGCCTGTGCAAATGACTTTCCTTCTTCTGCAAACGCTGCTTGCATTTTGTCGACTGTCGTATTCCAAGCCTCAGAACCTGTTGGTTTCATCGCCTCTTGAAAGGACGGGTCTGCAGTCACTTCGGCAGCGGCTTTTCGTAAAATTTCAACGATTTCCTTAGGTGTCTGCGCTTTGGTATACAGTGCTGCCCAAACATCTGTGTACAGATCTGGATAGCCGGCCTCTATAAATGTTTTCAGTTCTGGCATCCTGATACTCTTTTCGCGTGCTACCACGCCAATCGCTTTAATCTTTCCGTCTTTTAAATGGGGCCCAGCGATACTGTAGGTCGTTGCCATGAGTTGAATATCGTCGGCTAAGAGGGCGCGAATCATTTCAGGTGAAGCTCTATAACTGATTTCTTGATAAGGATCACCCCCCGCAGTTGCAGAGATTTTTTTTGCCAAAATTAAACCTAGATGCGAGGTGCCCAAGACCCCATGGTTCATAGCTTTGCCGCGTTCTTTGAGCTCTTTCATGAGCGAGGGGATGTCTGTGGCTTTGACCGACGCGCTTGCAAACAAAATGTAAGGCGCCTGACCAAGGTGAGCGATTGGGGTGAAATCCTCAAGGGTATAGCCAGCATCCTTTATCACAATGGGTGTTGTCGCTAAGCCGTTAGAGGTATAAAACAACGTATAACCATCGGCAGGCGCATTCAGAACTTTTTTGGTCGCAACCATGGCCTGACCGCCGGTTGCATTTTCGATCACCACGCTGGTCTTTAAGTTTTTACTCAGTCGTTCTGCAAATACTCGGCCAAGAGAATCAAAAGGTGAGCCTGCACCAAAAGGGGTAATGAGCGTGATGGTTTTGTTTGGGTAGTTGTTGGCCTGCGCCTGCACTGGCGCGGTCGCGCTCAATGCTGCAACGCCTGCCAGCGCAAAAAGAAATGCATTCAAGCTGCGGATTGAGATGATTGACATGTCTGCCCCTTCTGTGAATTTTGAATTCTATTTTTACAGAGGGTTTGGTCGTCTAATTCGCTAAGATTGGTTTCTTATATTGTTTATGTATCGTTCAATCAAGCGAACTACCCTCGCAACAATCATAAACCAGAAATCTTGGTTTTGTTAAAACATGATTAAACAAGGAATGAGGTAAGGGCAATTAAATAAGTTATTTAGCCATTTTGTATATATTTTCGAGTAGTTCTTTAAAGGGTTCGCGCGGCCAGGTTCGACGCAAAGAATCAGAGACCGTCACTTTCAGCTTCCCTAGCTTATCGATTTCTTGTACGACTTGATCGTCGTGTTGTAGCGCGCACAGCCCGGTGTGATTGGTGCCGGTGGTGATCACATCACCAATCTTTAGGCTGGTGATGTGACTCACGTGTTCCACTAAATCAGCAATCGTAAAGACAATATCGTTCATCGGAAAGTCTTGACGCAAAATTCCATTCAGCCAAAACCGTACTTGTAACGATAAGGGATCACCCACCTCATCGGCCGTGACGAGGTAAGGCCCCATTGGTGAGAATGTGTCCCATGATTTTCCGGTGAACAGGCTGCGTCGACCGTTTGGCATGATGACACGATTGTTGAGCTCGGCCTGAGCGGTGACATCGATGTAGTTGGTGTATCCAAATATAACGTCCATACCGGTGCCTTTGGCAAGCTTGTACGCAGGTTTTCCAATAACAATGCCTAGCTCAGCCTCGTGATAAAAAAGACTAGCATCGACCTCTGGTAGTACCACTGTGCCGCCGCTTCCAATGAGGGAGCTTGCCGGTTTGATAAAGATCTCTTTATCCAGCGGTGGGACCATGCCGTACTCAGAGAAATTCAAGCCGTAACAAAGAATTTTCGATGGATCAGGAATGGGTGCCATCAGAGACACGTTATGAACAGGAACACCCTTGCGAAGCTTGAGGGCTACTTCAAATTTTGGTCGAATATCAGACCAATGACCTAACACTTTTTCAACAATCTGCTGAAGATTGTGCCCCGCTAACGGCTCGGCGAGATCTGTGACATCAATAATCTGATCGTCGTTATCGACGAGACCGAGGCGAGTATTGTTAAAACAGGCCAGTTTCATATGAGTCCATTTAGAGGTTGCCTAGGCAAACGCTCAGGCGTATTGATCAGTGCCAGTTTTAATCAACTTTAATTCCGTTCTCCTGAGCACGCTTGCGCCACGTGGTCAACTCAGTTGCAAGATAATTGTGTAAGTCCTTCGGACTTGTGACGACCAAGATTCCACCGGTTTGTTCTATTTTGGTTTTTAGTTCAGGTCGGTTTAATCCTTTTCGGATCGTGTCGCTGAGTAATAGTCGGATAGCCTCAGGCGTTTGTGGTGGCGCAAAGAGTGCTACCCAAGCAACTGACTCAAAGTCATTGACACCTGTTTCTTCTAAAGTAGGGATGTTCGGGAGGATCGGCGAGCGGCTTTTAGAGGTGACAGACAGCACATCAAATTTGCCAGTAGATAACTGTTGAGCGACCGCACTGATGTCGACAATTGCAAGTTGTAAATGACCGCCCATTAAGTCTGTTACCGCCGCGGCTGCACCGTTGTACGGAACCATGGTCATCTTTATTTGCAATAAAGATTGCATGAGTTCTGCAGTAAAGCGCCCAGCGGTGGTCGGGCCCGCTGTGCCATACGGCATCCCGGGATTCGTTCTTATGTGCTGTATAAGCCCCCTCATGTCTGCAATGTTCAAAGACTTGGAAACCACGACTGCATTTGGGTACTTTGTGACTAAAGAAACCGGTGAAAAATCTGCCAGAGAGTCGTAAGGTGGTTTAGCCATCAGGATCATTGGTGCCAGATGGCTGGCTGCACTGCCTAGAACTAGCGTGTAGCCATCGGGGAGGGCTCTGGATACACGCTCGGAGCCGATCGTTCCGCTGGCCCCAATCCGATTTTCAACAATAACGGGTTGTTTTAATGCTTCGGATAATACTTCCGCGATCATCCGTCCTTGTAGGTCCGTTGTGCTACCCGCAGCGTATGGGACAACGAGATGAATGGGCTTGTTTGGGTAGGTTTGTGCAAATGACGCTTGGATGCACGAAACTAGGGCAGCCAAGGCTGCAAGGTATTTGAATCTTTTGAGCGCATGGGTATGACTCATCATGAATTCTCCTCCGGCGTGGATGGGGGACTACCTTTTTCCTAGTTTATATATATTCTCAAGTAGATCTTTAAACGGCTCGCGTGGCCAGGTTCGACGCAAAGAGTCAGAAATTGAGACTTTAAGTTTTCCTAATTTATCAATTTCTTGTACAGCCTGATCGTCATGTTGTAGTGCGCACAAACCTGAATGATTTGTTCCCGTTGTGATGACATCACCCACTTTCAGACTTGTTATATGACTCACGTTCTCAACTAAATCGGCGATCGTAAATGCGATATCGCTCATTGGAAAGTCTTGCCGCAAGATGTCGTTCAACCAAAAGCGTACTTGTAGCTTTAAAGGATCCCCGACTTCATCCGCGGTGACAAGATAAGGGCCCATCGGCGAGAAAGTGTCCCATGATTTTCCGGTGAACAGGCTATAACGACCATTGGGCATGATGACGCCATTGCCAACCGCCGCACGCGCGGTGACATCGATGTAATTGGTGTAGCCAAAAATGACATCCATGCCTGTGCCCTTGGCTAGCTTATATGCGGGCTTGCCAATCACTATCCCGAGTTCTGCTTCATGATAAAAAAGGTTGGCCTCGACTTCTGGCAGTACGACCGTGCCACCGCTACCAATTAATGAGCTGGCTGGTTTGATAAAAATTTCTTTGTCTAGTGGGGGAACCATGCCGAATTCAGAGAAATTCAATCCGTAGCATAGTATTTTTG
>JBAXLV010000016.1:0-13344 GCA_037134635.1 Alcaligenaceae bacterium | reverse complement strand
TTTGATGATGATCGGCTGCCCAAGATCTTTGCTCATCTTGTCTGACAAAATGCGACCCACCGAATCGGTCGAGGTGCCCGGGGGGAATCCGATCCAGATTGAAATCGGTCGATCTGGGTAAGCGCCCTGCGCATACGTTGCAGCAGACAGCAGGGCGTTGAACAGGCAAGCACTTAGTAAAGCAAGCAATCGGGTCCGCTTCATCATCGATGTCTCCGTGGGTTCACCCTCTGTTTCTAAGCAAAGTCTAGCGCGAAACCACCCTTTTCGCTGTAAAAACAAGACTCCAGTCGACAGTGGGCGCTCTGGACGAGTAAGATTAAACATATCAAAATAATTAACCTGCATTTTTAGGGATCGTCCGACATGCCATCCTTTGCCACGCGCGAACACGCCCTTGCGCATCGCCACTACAACAAACTGCCCAACGGTACGATCACACACGTGTCGTCCTGCATTGGAATCAACTCTGTCGAGCGCAAGGCAACTGGCTTGCCGGCGCGAGCGCCAGAAGCCTTTCCGCCACCGCTTGAGCCCATTGCCTTTTTGGTCGAACAAGCGGCTGATATGTCGATTCCGGGGCATTATCATCAGGCCGATCAGTTTCAGGTCTTTATTTCTGGCGAGGGTAAATTCGGGATCAAACCCATCGAAGGCCTCACCGTCCACTACGCCATGGGTTTTACGCCCTATGCCCCCATTCACGCACACAGCACGGGCATCGAGTACTACACCTTGCGCAACGGCTGGGATCCAGGCGCGCGCTGGATGCCAGACTATAAAGAAGGACTCAAGGGCCGCACCAAAGACTATCGTCACGGCCTAGGTTTGGTTCCAGCGCTTATAGGCGACACTGACGGACCCAAAAACCTCACTGGCGTACTTGAGCAGAACGTCGTGCCGTTTGAAGCCGACGGCTTGGGCGCGACCCTCTATCAAGCCGCTGCAGGCGCGCAGATCAAAGGCCCAGCCCCCGCAGAAGGTCGTGGGCAATACTGGATGGTGCTGCGCGGTCAATGCCAACTGAACGCAAATGCCGCCAAAGAACGCGACTTGCTTTTTGTGGCGCCCGACGATGACGCGCCTGAAATTACCGCGGGCGCACAAGGTGCCTCGATTTTGGTGATGCAGTTTCCAAGGCGCGACTGACCAAGACGCCTTTCCAAAGAAAAAGCCAGCGAATGAAGCGATCTCATTCACTGGCTTTTTTATTTTGACGCGCGACCTGCTAAAAGACTGACAGCTTATTTTCCCTTGAATTGCGCTGGGCGTTTTTCTAAGAACGCCGCGCGGCCTTCTTTGAAATCGTCACTCGCAAAACATTTCTTGACCATCTCAACCGCGCGGTCAAGGTCTTGCTCGGAAGGCTGAGCGCAAACCTGACGGATATTGAACTTACTGGCTGCCACGGTCAAGGGTGCATTCTCAGCAATCAACTTGGTATATTCAGCGATCACCGCATCAATCTCGTTGCCTTTGCACACGCGGGATACAAAACCCATGCGCAACGCATCGTTCGCATCAAAACGACGTGCCGTCACAAAAATATCGGTCGCATTGGCTAAGCCAATAATATTGGTAAAGCGGTTAATGCCCTTGTGACCATAACCCAAGCCTAGGCGGGCTGCCGGCATTCTGAAGGTTGCATCTTCTGTACAAATTCGAATATCACACGCTGCAGCCAGGCCTAAGCCGCCGCCAAAACAGAAGCCGCGAATTTGAGCAATCACGGGCTTTGAACACCCAACCGGTGCACTCATTGAGTCAGAAACGGCGTCTTCGTAGGCCAACTGGGTTTCTGGTGAGCTGCGCAACGTATCAAACTGAGAAATGTCAGCGCCCGAGACGAAGGCCTTTTCACCCTGACCCACGATCACGATGACCCGAACCTCAGGATCCGCATCAAAGGCGCGGATCGCCTTAGGCAGGTCTGTCCACATCTGTACCGACATAGCATTCATCTTGTTTGGGTTCGAGATCATGATGGTCCCGATCGCCCCTTTTTTCTCAGCAATGATGCTGCCGACGATGGTTTTTTTCTCAATGCTTGACTCTGCCACGTAATTTCCCCTTTTTTGGACATTGTTAATCGCTACTAGTCTAGCAGTATCACTTGCAAAAACACCTAAAGCAACTTATAAAAGACCTCGAAAGCCGGACGGTACACTCGAATTGACAGAAAAATCTGTCCGGCCAACTTCGCCATTCAATCTAAATCGAAAATCATGTCAAAAATTCAGGCTTCTTCAGCACTTTCAAACCTTAAAGTTCTCGATATGTCTCGCGTGCGCGCGGGCCCAAACTGCGTGCGCTTGCTCGCAGACTTCGGCGCGGACGTTATCCGTATCGAACCCCCCAAAGGCGTGGATCCAAACGAAGGCATGTTTGCCGCCAATCGTGAGGGCGGCGACTTTCAAAACTTAAACCGCAACAAGCGGGCGATGACCTTAAATCTGAAAAAGCCTGGCGCACTCGACATCATGATGCGTCTGGTAAAAACGGCCGACGTTGTGGTTGAAAACTGGCGTCCTGATATTAAAAACAAATTGGGCGTTGACTATGAGTCACTGGCCAAAGTTAACCCACGTATCATTTTGGCCAGCATCTCTGGCTATGGCCAAGAGGGCCCCTACGCCTCGCGCCCTGGTTTTGACCAGATTATGCAAGGCATGGGTGGTTTGATGTCTGTAACCGGCATCCCAGGTCAAGGCCCCGTGCGTGCAGGCCTTGCTGTTGCTGACATGAGCGCAGGCTTGTATGCAGGCATTGGCATTTTGACCGCACTCCTTGAGCGCGAACGTTCAGGCAAAGGGCAGTGGGTTCATGCATCGCTGTTGCATGCACAAATTGCAATGATGGATTTTCAAGCAGCGCGCTACTTGAATGAAGGCGATGTGGCCGGACAAGCCGGTAACGACCACCCAACCTCAAGCCCCATGGGCTTATTTGAAGCCAGTGATGGCGTCTTTAACCTGGGTGCCTCAGGCCAGGGTAATTGGGTACGTTTGTGCGAACTCGCCAAGCGTCCAGACTGGATGGCCGATCCTGATTTTGCCAACGAAAAAACGCGCGCCGTCAATCGCGTCAAATGTAACAAGGCGCTCAATGAAGTGTTTCGTACGCAAACAGTTGCCTATTGGGTCGATAATCTGAACAAGGCGGGCGTACCTGCAGGTCCGGTCTACAACGTTCCTGAAATGTTTGCCGACGAGCACATCAAGCAATCGCACATCTCTAAGATGGTCAAAGACAAAAACGGCAAAGAAAAAGGTTTTATTACGTTGCCAACCGTCTTGAGTCGCACGCCCGCTGATGTCGTGACTACCGCGCCACAATGGGGTGAACATACGGCTGAAGTTTTAGCAGAAGTGGGTTATTCGCCCGAAGAAATCGCCAAGTTCTACGAGCAAGGCGTGCTGTAAATTGTTTGATCGGTCGTGACATTGAGGTATTCATTGTCACGACCGTGTTGGCAGACCAAAAAAGTTAGTCGCTATTCATCGGCAATGGGATTGCTCAACACGCCCACGCCCTCGATCTCAATCTCGATCGTATCGCCTGCCTTCATAAACACAGGTGGTTTTCTTGCATAGCCCACACCCGCCGGGGTGCCCGTAATCACGACATCGCCAGGCTCTAGTGTCATGCACTCGGTAATTAAGACGAGTGTTTCAACAATGCCCCACAAAAAGTTTTTGGTGTTGGCATCTTGCATGATCTGGCCATTCAGTCGAGATTGAATGCGCAGTCCATCTGCCGCACGCGGCAATTCATCTGGGGTCACCAGGCAGGGGCCAAAGCCGCCCGTGGCATCAAAGTTTTTACCGATCGTCCATTGCGTGGATTTGCGTTGATAATCACGCAGACTACCGTCGTTAAACGCGCTATAGCCTGCTAAGCAATCCAGCGCATTCGCTGTAGTCAAATGCTTGGCGCGCTTACCCACCACAAACGCCAACTCGGCTTCATAATCAAACTTATCAGATACCTTGGGGCGAATCATTGGCTGCAAATGCCCCACCATTGAACTCGGGCCGCGCATGAAAAAACTTGGGTACTCGGGGCGTGCATGGCCACCTTCGGCTGCATGGTCGGCGTAATTCAAGCCTAGACAAATAATTTTGCTTGGGTTATCGATCACTGGAATGAACTGAACACTTTGAACCGCTTTGACGACAGCCGTTGCACTCTTTGAAATCTGCGTAATACGTTCCATGGCCCCGGCAGTTGAAATGATTTCAAGCATCGTTTTAGGTAAACTCGCATCAGTCGCCGCCAAGTCAATAAACTCACTCGAGCCTTTGGCGCGCAATAAGCCCACACGTTTTTGTTGGCTTTGATCTTGATAACTGAATAAACGCATCGGGCTTCCTTTTGGGGTTAAGCAGCTCAGTGTGCCTGAGCAAAGACAATAATTTTTTAAAACCTGCAAGAAGTTACTACCAAATAGCAGAAATCACCAAATCGGCACATGCTAAATTTTCAATAGACGATATTGGAAGAGACTGCTACAGTCGATTGACAACTCAGCCTCTCACTCACAACCTTCAATCAAAACGGGGCAGACATGCGCGTCAACAAGTTTTGGTCTCTGTTTAAGCAAGCAATCCTTACCGCACTGTTCATCGCCGCCTGCGGTCAAGCCAGCGTGTCAGCCGAAGAAGCCTGGCCCACCAAGCCCGTCAGAATTATTGTGCCTTATGTCGCCGGTGGTGCTTCAGATATTACTGTGCGCAGTATTGCGCAAGTTCTCACCGCCTCACTAGGCCAAACCATGCTAGTTGAAAACAAGGCGGGCGGAGGCGGCAATATCGGCACAGACTATGTGGCCAAAGCTGCGCCTGATGGCTATACGTTTTTGATGGCCTATGCAGGGCCTATCGCTATCAATCCTTACCTATACAAAAATATTCCTTTTAATGCACAAAAGGATTTTTCACCCGTCTCCCTGATGGCGGATGCTCCGTTGATTTTGGCGGTTCATCCCTCGGTACCGGCGAACAATCTAAACGAATTGATCGCATACCTCAAAGCGCACCCAGATCAGGTGTTTTTCGGCTCTTCGGGCACCGGCGGCGCCGACCACTTAGCCGGTGAGCTCTTCAGACTACAGGCGAATGTGCGCATCCAGCACATTCCCTTCAAAGGCGGTGCGCAAGCGGTGATCGATCTTGTCGCAGGCCGCACTCAAATGGAGTTTTTAACGATTCCTGGCGGACTGAGCCATATCCGGGCAGGCAGGCTCAGGGCAATTGCTCTGGCATCGAGTAAGCGCTTTCCGTTGTTTCCAGATGTACCCACGATGGCTGAGGCTGGTATGACTGGGGTTGAAATCAACAATTGGTACGGCCTCTCGGCGCCCGCCGGCACTCCCACTCCCATCATTGAACGCATGAATCGCGCGCTACGCGAAGCGATTCAGGATCCCGCGCTACGTGCGCGGTTTCAAGAAGTAGGCCTGGTTCCTATGTCCAACACCCCTGAAGAATTTTCTTCACTGATCAAAAGTGATAGCGAGAAATGGAAAAAGATCATTCAGGATTCTGGGGTGACTACTGAATAGGCGTAAACGTCATGGGTTAGCGGGCCCAGATCAACCACGCCCCCACGATCACGCCCAATATGATGCGATAGACCGCAAACACGCGGTAGGTGTGACGCGAAACAAACGCGAGCACCGCGCGCACCACGAATAGCGCGCTTAAAAACGCACTAATAAAGCCGACGATAATCGCGAGCATGTCTTGTTGGGTCAATAAGCTCGCGTGCTTGTAAGTATCGTAAAGAGCCGCCGCCAGCATCGTGGGCATGGCTAGAAAAAATGAAAACTCAGTTGCGGTTTTGCGTTGAATGCCAGAGAGCATCCCGCCAATAATCGTAGCCCCCGAGCGCGAAGTACCCGGCACCATTGCCAAACATTGGGACAGCCCCACCACGAGCGCTTGGCGCCAGGTGATCTGCTCAAGCGTTACAGCACTCGCGCGCGGATCAACGCCCGTCGCGGGGCGATGCCGCTCGACCCAAAGCATAATGAAACCGCCCACGACTAACGTCACAACCACCACGCCGGGATGAAAGAACAACGATTTGATCGCTTTGATAAAAAGTAACCCCACGATTGCGGAAGGCAAAAAAGCAATCAGCAGGTTACGCATAAACGCGACTTCAACCGGATCCAATCGCAGGGTTCCCACCACGAGCTGAACCAAACGCGCCCTGAAGATCCACATCACGGCAAGAATGGATCCCAACTGGATCACCACCTCAAACACTTTCGCTTCGTTCGAAGAAAACTCGATCAAGTGGCCAAACAAAATCAGATGACCTGTGCTTGAGATTGGCAAAAATTCAGTCAGTCCTTCGACAATGCCCAAGAAAAAAGCCTTGAGAAGATAAATCGTCTGTTCAGTCACGCGGTCAATCCTGAAAAAGTCCAATAGCTTAGATAAGGGGTACTTTAAGCGTTATTTTATAGTGCACTCGGAACTGACCGCTGATACTTCACATAAATACATGCATCCTCTACGAAAACCCTCAATTCAGGGTAAGCTAAGGCATCGTTCTACCCCCTGCAGCCAATGGGCAACTGCTTGGCACTCAGGCGCGGTCCAACCTAAAAATCAAACGCGAGCCACATCATGTCGACGACTCTTACACGCGAACAGCGCGATGACGCCTACAACAACTCAAAAGCCGTAGCCAACAGTGCCGAAATCATTGAGGCATGGGGTCGTCGTAGCCAAGAGTTTCGAGCTGCCCACGCGACACACCTAGACCTCTCGTATGGCAGTGGTGTTCGGCAATCGTATGACTATTTTTCGGCGGGCGATCAAAGCCCGGTCGTCGCCTTCATTCACGGGGGCTTCTGGCAGAATAGAGCAAAAACCGATTTCACCTTCATCGTGCCGGCCTTTCTCGAAGCTGGGATCAGCGTCGCGATGATGGGCTACACGCTAGCGCCCGAAGCGAAGATGGATCAGATTGTGCAAGATATCCGTCTGGGCCTACGTGCCGTCAGTCAAAAAATCGCAGCGCGACGCGCGAGCAACCCCGGCATCTGGCTCAGCGGTTGGTCTGCGGGCGGTCATTTAACCGCCATGGCGCTTGATGAACCCTGCGTAATCGGTGGCACCGCCATTAGTGGCATTTATGATATCGAGCCCATGCGTCATTGCTATCTTAACGACAAGCTTGGCCTGGACGAAGCAACTGCACTGCGCTTTTCACCGATCAAATTACCCGCCACGGTTGGCAAAGTGCTTGATCTGTTTGTCGGCGAAGCCGAGCTACCCGCCATGCAAACACAAACAATCGAGTTTGCCGCCTACCGTGCAAATTCAAAAGCACCCGGCGTGTTTGAGAACTTGTCTGGTCTCAATCACTACACAATCCTGGATGAGATGGCGCAGGCAAAAGGCCGTATTTTGCAATCGATCAAGTCTCATTTCTAAAGCGAGATACGACGGCGAGTCTCGCTCGATTCGAGCGCGCGAAACTATTTAATCAAACTGCCGCAGTGTGCGTGAGAATAAAAAAGGCGACACCGCAAAAAAGACCATCGTCATAGAAAAAACAATGCTAACCGTGTAGGCGCCCGTCAGGTCGTGCAGCCAACCTGATAACAATGCTCCACCGGCGGCTCCCATCGACATGAAGGTGTACAGGGTGCCGTAAATGGTGGCGAGACCGGGGCCCGGAAATAATCTTGTACAAAGCCCAGAAATGATTGGGCCACGCGCACCCTGAGCGATTCCAAAAAAGGCAACAAACCCAATCAAGAACCACCCCGACGGATAAAAAGCCATTGCTAATAAATTAGCGAGCCCTAAAAACGTACAGCTAAACGTGATGCTCACAATCACGCGATGACCGAACTTATCGGCTAGCTTGCCCGATGACCCAACGCCCAGCACTGAGAGCATTCCCGCAACGCCAAAGGCACTGGCGGCTTCAAGCGCGGTGAAACCTGACTCAACTAAAAATGCGATGGTCTGCACCAACACGGTATAGATAACAACCGACGTAAAAAAGAACGCCTGTCCGAGCGCCCAGAAACCGGGCGACTTCATCGCGGCGCGCAGCGGGGCGAGCATGTGCGTTGCGCGCGGAATCGAAGCGACAGACCGCGCGTAATCAGAGTGGCCTGCTCGGATGATGCGCCAAGGCAACGCCATCACAAACGGTAAAATCAACAAGATCATCGCGCCAAGGATTTGGTACGCGTGGCGCCAACCAACCAGTTCGTTCAGATATTGCGCAAAAGGAACCATCACCAGCGTACCTGCACCGAAGCCCGCATACGCGATTCCGATCGCCGTGCTGGTGTTGTACGGAAACCAACGGCTAATCAAACTTTGGGCAGGCACCATCCCTAAAGATGTGACCCCAATGCCGCCGGCTACACCCACACACAAATGAAACTGCCACAGTTCGGTCAAACTGCCGGCGGTCAAATACCCCAAACCCAAGCTTGCGAATCCCAATGCGTAAACAATGCGCGGACCCATACGGTCAAACAAAACGCCAATAAACGGCGCAGAAAATCCGTTGGCCAACATATAAATCGAATAAACGCTCGAGATCTCTGAACGACTCCAGCCAAATTGTGTTTCGAGCGGCAACAGAAACGTCACATAGGCATCCCCGATGCCACGCCCTAACAAATTGAACATGAAGCAGACCACCAACACCACGACGGCCATTTTGGTGTCCGTAGCGCGTGTGTTGCTCAACGCTGACTTCACCTTAGACGGGTCGACATTTCATAAACCCTGAACGTACACAGATGCAAACGATTTCGCCGCGCTGATTAATACCGTGATGCTCAAACTCAACAATGCCCGCATCTTTACGAGACTTACTTAACCGCTTTGAAACAATTCTGGTCTCGACCCGAATAGTGTCGCCATAAAAAACAGGATGCGGAAACCGGGTATCTGTCATGCCAAGATTTGCAATCGTCGTACCAAGCGTTGTTTCACCAACAGTAATGCCAATCACCAGACCCAGGGTAAACAGGCTATTGACCAGGATTTGCCCGAATTCGGTCTTCGACGCGAACTCTTTATCCAAGTGCAGCGGCTGTGGATTCATGGTCAACGTCGAAAACAACACATTATCCATTTCGGTCACCGTACGCGTCATTGAATGCTTAAACAACTGGCCCACTTCAAATTCTTCAAAGTACAAACCTGCCATGGTGCTCTCCTAGTACGATTTGGGTAAACCAAGCACGCGCTCGGCAATAAAACACAAAATTAGTTGTGGGCTGACAGGCGCAATCCGAGTAATCATGACCTCACGCAAATAACGTTCAACGTGGTATTCCTTCGCATAGCCAAAACCACCGTGCGTCATCACGGCTTGTTGGCACGCATTGAAACCCGCCTCTCCACCTAGATACTTGGCCGCATTGGCTTGGGCACCACACGACTCCCCTTTATCAAACATCGAAGCTGCCTGAAACACCATCAGATTTGCTGCTTCAAGTTCCATCCAGTTTGCAGCCAATGGGTGCTGAATCCCTTGATTCATCCCGATCGGACGATCAAAGACCACGCGCTGTTTAGCGTATTCAGTGGCTTTTTTAAGCGCGACACGCCCCAGACCAACACCTTCAGCACCTATCAAAATACGCTCGGCATTCATACCGTGCATGATGTAATGAAAGCCCTTGCCTTCTTCACCGATGCGATCCTCAACCGGAACTTTTAAGCCATCGATGAACAGTTCGTTCGAATCAACCGCCTTGCGACCCATTTTTTCGATCTCGTGCACACGAATAAAGTCACGATCAAATTTTGTGTAAAAAAGGCTTAAACCATCGGTATGTTTAGTCACCTGTTCAAGCGGTGTGGTGCGAGCCAAGATCAACATTTTTTCAGCCACCTGGGCAGTCGAAATCCAAACCTTGGTGCCACTCAGTACATAATGATCACCGACCCGTTCAGCCTTGACCTTCAATTGGGTTGTGTTTAAACCCGTATTGGGTTCAGTCACTGCAAAACACGAACGCTCTTTGCCAGAGATCAACGGCGGCAACATGCGATGTTTTTGCTCTTCGGTGCCAAACTGCACTACAGGGTTCAAGCCAAAAATATTCATGTGCACAGCCGAGGCACCGCTCATGCCCGCGCCAGACTCACTAATTGTCTGCATCATGATCGACGCTTCGGTGATCCCCAGGCCCGAGCCGCCGTACTGTTCAGGAATGCAAATACCCAACCAGCCATCCTTGGCCAGCGCCTGATGCAGCTCGGTTGGAAAACCACCGTGCCGATCTTTTTCAAGCCAGTAGTGATCATCAAAGCGCTCGCAGATCTTACTAATCGCTTCGCGAATACTTTCTTGCTCTTGGGTAAAAGAAAAATCCATGTTTACGCATCCAAAAAATAAAATATTAATTTTTTTACTAACGACTATTCGTCCGCATACTGCTCAGTTTTCTTTGACTGCCGACTGAAATGCCTTCAGTACAGCGCTACCTGGCTTGCCTCGCTGATCAAGACCTTGGCCCCATTTTGCCGCCACCACTTGCATGCTGTCAGATAACATTTTCTTGTCCGCAGCTGAAAGCGTTACAAAGGTGACGCCCTTTTGTCGGATTTTTTCAATGTCCGTGACTACGTCTTTATCTGCGATCCCACAGGCACGTCGCGTCGTTGCCTCACCCGCTTCATCCATTGCCTGTTGAATTTTTGCAGGTAATTTTTTAAACCGAGCCTCACTCATCATATACGTAAGTACTGCGCTACCAAAATTTTCATCCGAGGTGCCGTACTTGCTGATACCCGCCAAATCGTACGACAACAAGCTACCAAACGGAAACAACATGCCGTCAATGGTGCCGCGGGATAAGGATTCATATACTTCAGGCGCCGACATCCGCACTGGTACGGCTGAAAAGCTGCGTACCGTCGCATCCATTGCCCCACCAGCCGTACGCAATTTCATGCCTTCTAAGTTTTTATAGGTATCGATTATTTTTTTTCCGGAAAAGATCTGATACGGCGGCAACACGATCACAAACATCAGGCGCACGCCATTTGGTGCAAACTCTTGTTTAGCCAAAATGCCATCATTTCGCGACAATTTCCAATAAGCCAAGCTTGCTTGACACGAGGTCGAGAACCCACCAGGCAACTCGGCAGCCGCACTTAAAGGCATTTTGTCTGAAGCGTACGAAGGCACAACATACCCCACATCCACTACCCCAGACTGCGTCAAGGCAAGCAAATCTTTGGCTTTGCCGAGTTGCTCAGCCGGATAGTATTCAAACTGTATCGGCATCCCTGAAATGCGTGCGACCTCACTCATCCAAAACTTAGTGCCGGTTTCTGCAAAAAAATGACCTACTGGCAGAGAGTCTGCCACACGCAACTTTTCTTGGGCCCGCACTTGGCCAAACATAGCCGCAGCAATGAGCAGACCTAGCGCGGCAATTTTCACTGATGTTTTCATTTAAGTGCCCCTTGAAAAGCGTTCAACACCTCAGTACCCGCTTTGCCACGTTTATCAAGCGCTTGCGCCCATTCGGTGCTGACCGTCGCCATCAACTCGAGTAATTTCTTTTTATCTGCGGCTGGCAATTCAACCACTGTGTCACCCGCTTGCTTTAGTTTTAATACGTCGGCGGATTCACGCTCATCCGAGACAACGCAGGCCTGGGCTGTCACCATGTTACCGGCTTGCACCATGGCCTGCTGCACATTGACAGGAAGGGTTTTCCAACGCTTTTCGCTAATCACGTAATTCACGATAAAGCTACCAAAGTTTTCACCAATCGTTGAATACTTTACTAAACTTTGTAAGTCGTACGACAAAATGCTTGAGTATGGAAACAACATGCCATCAATCGTTCCCCTGGATAACGACTCGTAGACTTCTGGCGTGGCCATTTGCACCGATACTGCGTTGAGTTTGCGAGCTGCAATATCCTTTGCGCCGCCACTCGTGCGAATCTTCATTCCCTCAAAGCTTTTAATACCGTCAATCTTCTGCTTGGCAAAGAACACTTGATAGGGTGGCAGTACCAAGGTGAACAGCACACGCACACCAAGCGGTTTAAATTCTTTTTTGTCTAATATTCCCCCATCTTGCGCGATTTTCCAATAGGCGGCCGTGCCTGCACACGAGGTCGAAAAACTCAGCGGCAACTCGGCCACCGCAGCGAGTGGCATTTTGTCACCGACAAAAGAAGGTGCTACATAAGCAATATCCACGACACCCGCCAGTGTGAGTACAAGCATATCTTTCGCTTTGCCGAGCTGCTCTGCTGGATAATATTCATACTCGATCGCCCCATTCGTCAAGCGCTTGACCTCGTCAAAAAAGGGAAGCGTCGCAGATTTTGGAATGTAGTGGCCATTCGGAAATGAATCCCCCACACGAAGCTTGATGGGCTGCGCCTGAGCTAACGCACTTAAACCAAGCATCAGTAAGCTTGCAATGATGCCATCGGACAGTCTCTTGCTCAAAAAATAAAAGCTAGTCTTGTTCATATCTTAACTCCGTTTATATGATTGTTATTTTTTTGATTAAACAATTACTTCATCGTCGAGGGTAGCCACAAAATAATTTCAGGAAAAACCACAAACAACGCAATCACGAGAATGTGCGCCACAACATGGGGCATCACGCCTTGAAAAATTTCAGTCAACGGTCGACCCGTATACCTCGAGACCACGAACACATTGAGCCCGACCGGCGGGGTTACCATGCCCACCTCTGCGGTCACAATGACAATCACGCCAAACCAAATTGGATCAAAACCGAGTGCTTTAACCAAGGGCAATACGATTGGCACAGTCAAAATCAGGATCGCGATCTGGTCCATCAAACAACCCAGTATCAAATAGCCAAACAAGATCATCGCCATCACGACCCAACGCGAAACATCGAGCGCACCGATCCATTTGACAAGCTCTTGCGTAGTCTGCGTCAACGTAAAGAAGTAGCCAAAAATTTGTGCGCCTAAAATGATCAGCACAATCATGCAGCTTGTGTGGGCAGAGCGCGTCAATGCATCGGTTGTACTTTGTAGATTGATCTTTTTTGCTTGGCACGCCAATAGAAACGCGCCAAAGGCACCCAAGCCTGAAGCCTCTGTGGGCGTTGCGATACCTGTGTAGATAAACCCTGTCACGGCCATAAATAAAATCAACATCGGCCATACGACTTTAAGCGACAGCAGCTTCTCTTTGAAACTGTACGACTGACCCAAAGGCGCACGACTCGGCTCACGCCAAACGAGATAGTAGACCGTCGCCATAATTGCAAACGTGACAACGATGCCTGGAATGACGCCGCCCACCAATAATTGGCCGATACTCACATCGGCAATAA
>JBAXLV010000015.1:0-13399 GCA_037134635.1 Alcaligenaceae bacterium | reverse complement strand
GAGGCACGGACGTGCTTGCGAGAGCCATTGCGGTGGGTGCCGGCAAAATTCTCAAGCAGACGATCGTTGTTGACAATAAGCCCGGTGCAAGTGGCATGATCGGGTCTGACTTTGTCGCGAAGGCTGCGCCTGATGGCTATACCATCTTGATGACTGCGGCAGACACGCACTCGATCAACCCGCACGTTTACCCAAAGATCGCGTACGACGCACTGAAAGACTTTGCGCCAATCGCCCAAGTCGGCTTGTTGCCCTACGCTTTGGTTGTGAACCCTAAAGTCCCTGCAAAAAACATCCATGAGTTCATTGCTTTGGCAAAAAGCCAACCGGGTAAGCTGACTTATGCCTCTTGGGGTGTGGGTAGTTCAAGCCAGGTTGCGATGGAGATGCTCAAAGTCACGAGCAAACTCGACATCTTGCACGTCCCCTTCACGGGCGCGGCTCCTGCCATGACTGCAGTGCTCGGTGGGCAAGTCGACTCGATGTTTGTGCCGCTGAGCTTGGCGGTACCCAATGCAGAAGCCGGCAAAGTGGTTGTGATGGGTTTGGGTGCTCCGGCACGGTTTGTGGGTGCGCCCAATATCCCAACCTTGGCAGAGCAAGGTATCAAAGTTTATACATCACCTTGGATTTCAATTCTTGGACCAGCAAAAATGCCCAAGGTTGCGATCGACGCAATTTATGGCGCTGTGAATGAAGCTGTCAAAGATCCACAAATTATCGACCTGATGATTAAAGGTGGTTTGCAGCTTGAGGTCTTAAATCCTGAACAATTTGGCAAAGTGCTCGTGTCAGAATTTGAGCACTGGGGTGCAACTGTGAAGGCAGCGGGGATTAAAGCGGATCAGTGATTCTCATGCTCAACGGCAAACCTTTTAACCTGATCAATTTTATTTAAACAAATTCACTGGAACTGACTCATGAAATTAGCATTTTCTCCAGCAAGCCCTTACGTACGCAAAGTCATGGCCTGCGCGGTTGCGCGCGGCATTGATGGCCAGATTGAGAAGTGGGTGATCCCAACAACTGATGCGGCACTGATCCCGGTCAATCCATTATCAAAGGTGCCAACGCTGGTGCTCGACGATGGCAAAACCTTATTTGATAGCCCTGTCATTTGCGAATATTTAGACAGCCTTGGGTCTGCTAAACCACTATTTCCGGCGGCGGGCCCTGCCCGTTGGGCGGCGCTGCGCCAGCAAGCGTTGGGCGATGGCATTTTGGATGCTAGCCAACCACGTCGGCGTGAAATTGCCTTGCCACAGGATGAAGGTCGTATTGGCTACATTCAGTTGCAGCAGGGAAAGGTCAGGCATTGTCTGGATGATCTTGAAAAAGACGCAGCAAGCTTAAGCAAGCTCGACACGATTGGCGAAATCGCCATCGCGTGCGCGCTGGGCTACCTTGATTTTCGTTTCGCGAACGAGCCTTGGCGTCCTGGCCACCCCAAGCTCGAGGCGTGGTATGCATCGGTTGTCAATCTGCCTGCCTTAGTAAAAACAGCACCCGTTGGTTAAGTGATTGTTTAAGTCAAAGAAAAAGGCCAAGGCCTGACTGTTGAACGAAGCCGCCCGACGCAATTTATATATCGCGTGAGGCGCGCTTTGTTAGGCTGCTTAAAACTCTGACATTAACTTCGTAAATCCGTACATTTTGTCTTGAATGCCGTTCATGCGAAGTGCATGCCAATAGGTGGCCACATTCACGCTAATGACCGGTTTGTTCAACCAGCGCTCAGCCTCGTCAGCCAACCGCGCCATGGGCAGATTTGCACCAAACTGTACGATGGCTTCGATGTCATCGCCATCGATTTTGCGGATCGCAGCAATCATGTCTTGGGCGGTCAAAATCGAATACGAAGCAGGGCTTTTACCTCGCATGTGATTAAAACGTACGACCTCATAGCCATGCGGATTCAAGACCCCTTGCATGCGCGGTTCGATTGAAGGGTAATAGGGTTCCATTACCGCAATTTTTCGTCTGATACCATGTGCTTTGAGCGCGGCTACGACGGCGTCGCTTGCAAGTGCGACCGGGATCTCCCAGCCAGCGACTTTGCGAATGCGCGCTTTGAGTTCATCGCCCCATGCCGCGTTACCGCCCCAAATAGAAAGGGCTGAAATACCCAACACAAAGGCATTGGGTTTGCTATCCATGACACGAGCTACGGCACCTTCAAGCGCTGCATCAATGAGCTCAATTGACTTATCAAAATCGTCGTTGTTATTAATTGCCATGTCGGGGATCACCATGCGTCCCAAATGATTGGTCACGCCCGGCGGACGCATGTCATCGTATTCGGGTTGAACCACGGTATTGGTAGAAGGTGTTGTGACACCAAAGGCCATTCGCCAAGCAAGATAGTCGCGCATGTATTGTTCTCCTATGTGTTTGTTGTGATTCACTATATCTTCTTTTCGGCGCCAAGTCGAAATCATCTGAAACAGATGGGCTTCGACTCGAAACAATGTTGAAATGAGTGGCGTGTGAAGATGTGCTTGCGTAACAACACAGGAGTTCACGCCATGAAATACACAACAGCACGTTCACTCATTGCAGGTTTTGGCCTCACACTGGTCGCAGCAGGCACCTTGGCACAACCAAGTGCGAGTCCGCCTACCTCTGCGACAGCAGCCCCTCCTTCTACTGCACAAGTTGCGCCGCATGGCAACATGCAGGGCAATATGCACGGCCAGCCTCAAGCCGCCAATAAAGAGGGTGGCGAAGGCCCAATGGGACAGATTCCTCAAGCAGTTCTTGATCAGCTTGCCCTAACACCAGCGCAAAAAGTACAGTTCGACGCGGCACAGACTGCGCGTAAAGAGTTGCAGACCAGTAAGCAGTCGCTGCGGGCTGAGCAACAAAAGGTAATGAGTGAAGAGTTGGCCAAAGACACCATCGACCCTCGCGCGCTGATGGCGCAGCAGAAGAAAATGCGTACAACGATGGAAGCCAAAATGGAGGCCGTGCAGCAAAAGTGGCTCGCCTTTTGGGATGGTTTGTCAGCACCACAAAAAACGACGCTTTCAAACTATATGAAATCTAAGCACGCTGCGCATACGCAGAAAAAAGCTGCGGCGGCTAAGGGCTAACGCTTTTAGTCTTTGACTGACCGCTTACTTTGAGCCCCGAGGTCTCTGAACGAGTCCCTTAGTGCCCGAAGTAAGCGTTTTCTATTCTGCGCGGAAGATCTTGCTCACTCGTTGCAGCTTCAAGAACGATGCGCCCCTGAACGAGCGCATAGACGCGATCCGACGCAGCGAGCGCTTTTTCCATTAACTGCTCAACAAGTAGAACGGCAGTCCCTTGTGTGCGTAACTGCGCCACCACAGTCAACACCCGATCGACCAAGACTGGCGAGAGGCCTGCTGAAGGCTCATCCAACATCAATAAACGAGGGCGCCGAACAAGGCCCTGGGCCACCGCTAGCATCTGTTGTTGCCCACCGCTTAGTGCCCCACCACGCTCGTGACGCTTGGCCGCTATTTCTGGAAAATAAGTTAAGGCTTCGTCGACACGCGCTGCTCGCTCGCCGCGTGGTAGGTCGTATCCTGCTAATAATAAATTGTCGTTGACTGAAATTTGGGTAAAGACGCGATGACCCTCAATGACATGAATTAAACCAGCCGTTGCAGCTTGCCTGGGTGTCGTTTGTTTGAAGGGCTTGCCATCAAACGTTACCGAGCCTGCCGTCACGGGCAGTAGCCCCGAGAGGGCGCACAGCAATGTTGATTTACCAGCTCCGTTTGGGCCAAGTAAACACACCACTTCGCCCGTCGCAATGTGAAGGTCAACGCCATGTAGCACTTGTATCTTGCCGTGACCCGACTCGAGTTTTTCAACCGAGAGTAAGGGCAGGTTCACGTTAGCCGCCGAGGTAAGCATTGACGACCTCCTTGTGTGCTCTGATCTCGTCGGGCGTGCCCGCAGCCAGAATTTTTCCAAGATTTAATACGGTGACATCGTCACAGATTTCAAAGATCAGATCGACGTGATGCTCGACAAGCAAGACGCCTGTGCCACACGCGCTAATTGCTTTGATTAACGCCCCAAGTTTATTGATCTCGTCACTAGATAAACCAGCAGCGGGCTCATCGAGCATCAAAAACTCAGGAGAAATCATGAGTGCTCGTGCGATCTCGATAAAACGCAACTCACTGTGCTGCAGCCGATCTGTTCTGATATCTGCGAGTGAGCCTAAGCCGACCACGTGTAACAACGCAAGCGCCTTCGTTTTTAACGCCTGGCGTTCCCGACGCTCTTCAGGCAGCGCAAGCAAGGATTGAAGAAAGTTTGCTTTGCCTGCTGTTGCTCCACCAATCATGACGTTTTCAAGAACTGAAATTTCGCCAACGATACGAGGGGTTTGAAACGTACGAGCAATGCCGCGCCCAGCGCGCAAATGCGGTAGGCCTGGTGGGAGTGGCTCTTGCCCTAAGGTTAAGTGACCTTCACTTGGGCTGTAATAGCCCGAGATGACGTTTAGGGTTGTTGTCTTGCCACTGCCATTGGGCCCAATCAGACCGTGAATCTTGCCAGGCTGTACATCTAAAGAGACGCCGTCGATGGCCCGCACGCTACCAAAGCTAAGTACGATATCTTGCAGCCCTAATATCTTTTGTGCAGAGTGCTGTGGGTTTAACGCCGCAAGCAGAGACGTTTGTGGCGCGACGGTACGATGTTTTGCGAGTGGTCGACGATTATTGAAATCAAGCAACACTGCGATGCCGCCAGGCATTGCCAGAACAATGACGAGCAGTAAGAACGCGTATAAAAACGTTGACCAAGCCGCTAGTGGCGCTGCGATCTCAGGCAAAATTACCAGAATAATTGTGCCAATCATCGGGCCATAAATCGAACCTCGTCCACCAATCAGAATCGATATAAAAAATAGTAGCGATAGTTCAAACGTGAAGGCGTCTGGCGTGATATACGTTTGCAAACCTGCAAATAAACCACCTGAAAAAGCCGCAAGCGCGCCCGCCAAAATAAAAACAGGAATCAGCAGACGACTTTTTGAAATGCCACAAGCCTCAGCAGCCACCTCGGCATCGCGCACCGCGATTAAGCCGCTACCAAAACGACTGCGTGCGATATTGGCGGTGAGCCAAGTACAGATAGCAGCCAGCCCCAAGCACAGGTAGTAAAAGCCTAGATTGTCATCAAAAGGCGCAGGCATTTCAGGGCCAGGTATGCCGATACCTCCGCCCGTGACATTTTGCCAGGCAAGCGCAATTTGCGTGACAATCGTTGCGAAACCCAAAGTTGTCATTGCAAAATAAAAGGTGCGAAGCCGTAAGGCGGGTAAGCCAACGATGACGCCAAAGATTGCACCCATGACCGAGGCAATTGGCAAAGCGAACCACACTGAAATAGGATCGAATACTTTGCCAGCAGTTAAAACACTGGTTGTATAAGCACCAATTGTGAGCAAGGCGACGTAGCCGATCGCGAGCTGTCCAGCAAAGCCCACGACAAGGTTCAAGCCAGAGATTAGTACCCAATAGATCGCAGCGCGGGTACCGATCGATACCCAATAGTCATTACTGACGTAAGGCAGCCCGAGGGCAACGACGATGGCTGCCAGGAGCCAATAGAGTTGGGTGCGGGCCTGGTGATGCGACGCAGGTGCAGCGTTCTGCGCACTGCCCGCTGTTGCTTGAGTATTCATTAGACTCTCCTTGCTACAGCAGAGCCAAACAGGCCTTGCGGGGCTGCGAGCAGCACAACAATAAACAAGGTGAATACGGCCACAGAGGCAAAGATTCCACCGACTAAAAAATTAGCCGCTTGTTGAAATAAGCCTAAGATCAAGCCACCGATCACGGCACCTCGGTTGTTACCTAAGCCGCCCAGGGCGACTGGCACGAAACCATAAAAATTTAACAGAGCGCCGTTTGCGAAGAACGCTAACAACAGCTCGCCGCCTGAAAACCCAGCAATGCCGCCGACAACTGCCGCAAGCATGTAACTCGCGACGCGCAGATTTCGTTCGGGTAGGCCCAAGGCTTGCGCTGCGAAGTTATCTTCTGCAACGGCGACAAAAGCACGCCCAACTAAAGTGCGACGATATAAAAATTCGAGACCAATAATTGTGAGTGCACAGGCAACGACGGGTATCCAGAATTTTTCATCCCAAACGCCTTCACCCCAGCCCACTAATTTTGGAAACGGTCTGGGTTCTGTGCCCCATTCGATCGCTGTGACCTGCTGAATCATCAAGGCAAGCGCAAGCGTTGAGAGTACATACAAGTGTTGCTCGAGGCTCTTTAAGACGGGTCTGACGGCCACGATCTCTGTGATGTAACCCAGTATCGCGCAGCATACCAAGGTTGCTAGAAAGCCAACAATGATAGGTAGACCCAACTTGAGAATGAAGTACGAGCCAAACACACCGCCAAGCATCCCAAGCTGCCCTGCGGTGAAACTCATCACCCGAGACGTTGAGTACATGGTGTTGTAGGTGATGCCAACGAGCGCGTAAATCGCGCCCGCCGCCAAGCCGGCGGCGAGAATCGATGCAAACATGTGTGCTTCCTGAAGGTTCGACGAACTTAGTAGCCTGGTGCCAGTGCGAAGGTTCCGTTTTTCGCAGACCGTGCCTCAGACATGACGATCTCAGACGTTGAGTAGCCGTTGTGCTGATCAGGAGAGTAGTTATAGGTACCAAAGTGCCCTGGGAGCCCTTTAATCGAATTCCAGTACGCGATGATTCCTTCGGGCTTGGTCGATCCGCTCGCCCCAACTGCTTTTGCGATCAAATCAATCGCATCCGCGCCGCAGGCGACCCACCAGAGCAAAGTGTCGTCTAGTTTGACCTTGGCCTTAAGGAGATCAGCAACAAATGCCTGGGTAGCTGGAGGTAAGTTGCCCGCAGCATCATAGCTACAACTCTTATAGCCAACCGCATAGACCTTGGCCCAGTTATCTGGCTTGTCAAGAAGCGGCGCAATTTCGCCTGAAGAGACCGACGGGTGGCCCACGAAGGACACGTCCCAATTCATTTTTGCGCGGGTATTAAACATGCGCGAGTACATACCGGTGCTCACGCTCCAGACGACGATGACTTCAGCACCACTGTTTTTGGCGCGCAACATGTCGGGCGTCAGGTCTGACTGCGTCGAGTCAATGTTGGCCTGATAGGTAACTTCTGCGCCTTCTTTTTTAAACGCTGCGACTGAGGCGTTGACAGCGCTTACGCCATAGCCGGTGGTATCGCCAATCACCGCAATCTTTTTGAGCTTTAAGATGCTCAGGCAGTAGTGTCGTACCGCATCATCCCACTGCGTGTTTGAGGGCGAAATGCGAAAGGCATTGGGATATTTTTTTGGATCAATTAGGGTATCGATCACACAAGGATGAATATTGGGCATTTTGGCTTTAGCCAAAATAGGGGTCACGGCCAGCGACTCACCAGAGTTCGTTGGGCCCCAAATGGCGTGAACCTTCGCCTGGCTAATGAGCTCTTGCGTAGCGTTTACGGCTTTGGTTGGGTCGCCTTGGGTGTCGCGCGTGATGATCTCAATTTTTCTGCCGCCCACACCACCAGCAGCGTTGATGGCGTTCGTGGCGAAATGAACGCCCCGATCAAACCCGGCCGCAGGTGCCGAGCTTGGCCCCGTCATCGCGACGAGCCAGCCGATTTTGATATTTTCAGTTTGCGCCAAGGCGATTCGCGGAAGAGATGAGGCTAAACCCATTGCGCCAACGCTCGCTACGAAATCTCTACGAGAAATACTCATTTGTCTCTTCCTTTATCTTTTAATTATTTAGACGGGTGTCCGGTGCCCGTCTGTGTGCGGGACTTCTAAATCCAGTATATCTATCGAATCTGTAAAAGACAACACACGATTTAGTCTATTCTTCTGTTGAATTAGGGTATTCGATAGTGGCGTGTTCAGGCGCTTGCTGTGGTCAATCTTTTAAAGTTAGAAAAACTAAAATTTAAGGCAATCAGAATGCTGAAATACAAGTGGCTCGGGGTTTTAGTGTTGGTCTTATTCGGAACGAGTGCCTTTGCACAGACTGCTTACCCTTCCAAACCGATTCGTATCATCGTGCCGTTTGTACCGGGCGGTCCAACAGACGTGTTGGCGCGGGCGGTAGCGCCCGAACTCTCGCAGTCGCTTGGGGTCCCTGTCATCATTGAAAATAAGGGCGGAGCAGGAGGTGGCATCGGCATGGAGATGCTGGCCAAGGCCGCTCCAGATGGCTATTCCTTGGTTTTAGGCCTGACGGGGACGAACTCGATTAATCCGTATTTGTATAGCAAGCTGCCCTACGACCCGATCAAGAGCTTTGCGCCAGTCGCGCCGTTAGTGTCGTTTGTGAACGCGTTTATGTGTAATTTGAAATTGCCGGTCACCAATGTGGCGGAGCTTGTTGGTTATGCAAAGGCACATCCGAACGAGATTTCCTCGGGCTCTGGGGGCAATGGAACAACCGCGCACCTTTCGCTTGAAGTATTAAAGTTTATTTCGGGTGCGCCAATCCAACATATTCCGTATAAGGGCACCAGCCCCGCGATGAATGACGTGATTGGTGGCAATCTCTCGTGTATGTTCGATGTGCTCGCGACCAGTATCCCGCAAATTAAAGCGGGTACGGTTAAAGCGCTCGCAGTGACGGGCGGGAAGCGCAGCCGCTATTTACCCGAAGTTCCAACCATGACTGAGTCAGGATTACCTGGCTATGACGATACAGTCAGCGATCTTTGGTATGGATTGTTTGCACCAGCGGGTACGTCTCAAGCGATCGTCGACCGACTCAATTTAGAGGTCGACCAGGCGATGAATACCTCTGCTGTCAAAGACCGTATGGCGGCGCAGGGCTTTGAACGCTTAAAAATGACGCCTGAAGAGTTTGCGGTGTTCTTGCGCGCCGATCTCGACAAGTGGGGCAAGGTGGTGAAGGCTGCGGGCATTCGGGCTGAATAGTTAAACAAAAAAGGAATATACCGTGAAGCAAAATGAAGGCCTGATGGCATTTTGGGCAAATATTCAGCCAGAGAATTGGCTCGAATATCAGCAGTGGCATAACTGCCAACATATCCCCGAGCGTGTCGCGATTGAGGGCTTTCGGATGGGGCGTCGTTATCGTTCGGCAGCAGACCCTTCGCGGTTCATGATGTTTTATGAAACGGTATCGCCTGAAACGTTGCAAAGCCCAGCGTACTTGCATGCTTTGAGTAATCCGACCAACTGGACTAAAAAATCGTTGAGTTGGTTTAGCCAGGGAGCACGAAGCGTTTATCGGCGTACCGCGGTCACCAGTGATGCTTATCCGCACGAGGCGCCGCTCTTGATCGTGATTCGCTATGATGCGGATCAAGAATGGGTCGCAGGCACCAGTCCGAAGGTTAGGCGTGTGCAGCAATATGCGCTGGATGACTTTGGCTCAAACGTCAAGACAACTGAACAGTCGATTCATGGCGCGAAGCCCACGGCTCGGCGCTGTTTGGCACTAGCCGAAAGTGAAGACTCTGCCATCCTCGAGGCTGCACGTTTGGGGCCAATTGATTTACGCACCCTAGCCGAAGCCATTGGTCTACCGAAGGGGCAAAGCGTTGACCTCGAGTTGTATTGGCTCGAGGTAGCGATTAAAAGCCCCAATTCTTAGGCGCGTGCGTTGGCGGCTGCGACAGTGTCTTTCCAGTCTGGTACGTTCGGGCCCGCTGCTGCGATTTCCAACGATACCATCGTGTAGTAACCCACGACACAGACGAGATCGGAGTATTGCTGATCGCTAAGCAATGTTTTTGCACGTTTAAAGGCGGCGGCACTCACGCGTTTTGTGCCAAGCAGCTCGGTGACGAAGTCGTAAATGATATCTTCGTCGGGTTGCAGACCCGCAGGTTTGCCGCCCCGGGGTAACGCGTCGACGACCGCGGGCGATACGCCGTCCCTGACGGCCCATTTACTGTGCAGGCCCCATTCAAATTGAGACTCCATGTGGCGCGCTGTGAGCAAAATCGCGAATTCGTTCAGGCGTGCTGGCAGTGAGGATTCGTTGCGAAAATAATTACTAACAGGTGTGACTACCGCAGCGAACTTAGGCGAGCGTAGGGTCATCCAGTGATGTTTGGGCAAGTCAGTTAATTGCGCTTGCCAACCTGAGCGATAGAGCTTCATGACCGCTTGCTGTTCAGGCGTGAGATCTTCAGGGGCAATAGGGGTAAAACGCAGGGGTTCAAGTGGGGTGGTCGACATGGAAGTTTCCTTTGCAGAGACAGGCTAAGATGTAGAAAATAACGCGGTGCCCGCAAATGGGCAACGGTTACAAGACATCAGTAAAAAGAGAATGGGTTAAATACTAGCCTAGAACAACAAGGAGCACACATGGTTATCACCGACGCACAGGTTCATCTTTGGGAAGCGCATCGCCCGGACCGCCCCTGGCTGCCTGAGGATGTTGGGCACACCGTGATTATTGCGGGAGAAGGGGCGAGGCCTCACCGTGAAAAGCCCTTTGAAGCCGCTGAAATGACTGAACTCATGGATGCGACCGGTGTGTCGCGTGCGATCATTGTGCCGCCCTCGATGGTGGGTAGTAAAAATTTGACTGCACTTGAAGCGGTACAAAATTACCCAGGCCGTTACGGCATCATGGGCCGCTTTGATCCCGAAGATCCCAACGCGCGCAGTTTGCTCGAAACTTGGTTGACGCAACCCGGCATGCTCGGAATTCGTATGACGTTTCACAAGGCGAAGTGGTCACGTTGGCTCGCTGATAGTTCACTCGACTGGTTTTGGGCAGGCTGTGAACGCCTTGGAATTCCGGTGATGGTGCTGATGTCTGAGCAACTCGATGTGCTGGATCGTCTTGCGACGCGTTATCCAGAGTTGAAATTGATTTTGGATCATATGGGCCGCAAAAGTGCCTTACGCGATGATGCCTGTTTTGCCGATCTTGATATTTTGCTCAGGCTGGCTCGGCATAAAAATCTTTCGGTGAAGGTGACGTCCGCGCCTGGCTATAGCACGCATCCTTATCCTTTTAAAAACATTCAGCCGTATCTGCAACGCATCATTGAAGGGTTTGGGCCCGAGCGTTCAATGTGGGGCTCGGATGTCTCACGACTGCCTTGTACCTATGCGCAGTGCGTGAGCTTGTTCACCGAAGAGATGAGCTTTTTAAAGGGAAAAGATCTAGAGATGGTGATGGGCGGGGCCTTAGCAAAGGTGCTCAATTGGCCCGCCGCTTAAGCGCTACAACCACGTCTTCGCCCGCGAAGATACGCCACCGTCAATCGTAATAATTGTTCCGGTGGTGTAGCCCGACAAGTCAGAGGCCAAAAACGCAACCGCGTTGGCGATCTCTTCGACTTTGCCGGTACGGCCAAAAGGCATCGAGGCTACGAGCTGTTTCCATTTTTCAGCATCGCCTAGTGTTAGCTCGGCACGTTTACGCAAAAAGTTATACAGACGCTCGGTTAGCACAGGGCCTGGGTTTAAACCCACGACGCGAATATTGTGCTCAGGGCTGACAGAGCCCAGTGAACGCGTGAGCGCCATCAGCGCCGCACAGCCCGAGGTGCCCGCCAAATAAGTTGACGTTAAATTTTCGCCTGCGTGACCAATCACATTCACGATAACACCAGGTCGCTTGAGAGGTTTCCAGACTTGAAAGGCCAAGCGGGTCATGTTGATGTAGCCAAAGACTTTGAGATCCCAACCATCTCGCCAACTTTGATCGTCAAAATCTTCGATCGAACCAAGTGGCACGGCACCGGCGTTGTTGACCAAAATATCCGTGGTGGCGAGCCGTTCTCGGAGTAACTCGACATTAGCGGGTTTGGTCAGATCTAGTGCGGTGAATGATACCTCGACGTTAGACACCTTTTTGATCTCGCCAACGGCCGCCTCTAAATCACTGGCAGAGCGCGACACAAGATGAACCGCACAGCCCTCTAATGCAAGTGCTTTGGCCGCGCCAAACCCCAAACCTTTTGAACCGCCTGTGATCAAGGCGCGTTTGCCCGCGAGATGAAGATCCATACTGCCTCCTGATGTTGTTGTCTTTAAGCGCTAGGCGCTTCTTTATGAGTGATGTCGATAATCTTACCCGAGATGTTGTGCGCGGGGCGGCGACACGATTTGTTTGGCATTGCGCAAAGCACCTGGCTAGTGTAAAAAAGCTTTGTGGGTTGCAGCACGAGACTGCGCAGTAAATGAGTGTTCACTGCGCAAATTAATCGACATCGTGACTTAAAAGAAAAAAATGAGACAAAAACTATTGCTGTGCCTGACTGCGGTGGCGTTGTTCGCGGCCCAAAGCGGGGTGGCACAAACTCAGCCTTACCCCACTAAGCCAATTCGAATGATTGTCGGCTTTGCGCCCGGTGGCTCTGCGGATATTTCGGCAAGATTTTTTGCTGAGGCAATGACGCGAGAGCTCAAAGAAACGGTCGTCGTTGATAACAAAGGCGGTGCGGGTGGCAATATTGCTGCGGCAGAGGTTGCGCGAGCCGAGCCAGATGGCTACACGATTTTTTACGCGACGTCCGCGATTGTTTTAGGCCCGCTGTTGTACCAAAGTGTGAAGTACGATCCGTTTGTCGACTTTTCACCCGTGATGTTGACGGCCACGAATCCCTTGGTGTTTTTAACGGCTCCAAGCTTGGCGCCGCGGTCTTTAAAAGAATTTGTTGCGTACGCAAAAGCGCAGGGCAACATGAACTACGGTTCAAGCGGCGCGGGCACGATGACCCATTTGCCTAGCGCCGCGTTTGCACGCGAATTTGGTTTAGAGACTAGTCACATCGCCTACAAAGGCGAATCACCTGCGTTGGTCGACGTGGCGAGTGGGCGTACGCAATTCATGATTTCGACTTTGAGCGCCGCAGTGGCGATGATGTCGGATGCGCGAGTGCGTGCCTTGGCGGTTGCGGCGACACAGCGCAGTCCATTGTTTCCGGATGTACCCACCTTTAATGAGGCGTTAGGTACGACAGACTGGGTGATGGGTGCCTGGCAAGGTGTTGTCGTGCCGAAAGGCGTTGCGCCCGAAATCATAAAAAAATTGAGTGGCGTATTGGCGACTGTGTTGCAAGATCCGGCGCTTAATACAAAGCTTGCTCCGCAAGATACTGTGCTGCTAGGTGAAACGCCAGCGCAGTTCACTCAATACATGAAAGAAGAGCAAACGCGCTGGAAAAAAATCATCACCGAGAGTGGCGCCAAGGTCGAGTAAGCTATTTGATGCCGATCTTGTTTTCGCGAATGAGTTTGTCTAGCGGCTTTGCTTCATCAATCAGCATTTTTTCAACTTCGTTCATTTTTTAGTTACCGCAAATAACTCTACGCGTTCTCTTGCTACTCGCAAAGTGTTGTACCGCTGATGTAGGCGTTGCAAAATAGACCAACGCTTTTCATTTTTCTTTTCTGATTTAAGCAATTCC
>JBAXLV010000014.1:0-13636 GCA_037134635.1 Alcaligenaceae bacterium | reverse complement strand
TACAAGTACCCATCAATATTATCGGCGGAGCTGTTTTGTACTGCAGTTTCTATCCAAGTTACGCTTCTGTTTTTCTTGCGCCAGCAGAACAAGTGCCCGTTGAACCCACCGCTGTCTAAACTCGAGATCGTCATCAGGAGTGGCAATCATTTCGATCACAGAAGCCGCTCGCAGACAGAACGCAATCCTATTGGGTCTGAGGCGTGAAACTGTTTTAATAATTCGCTCGTTATCATCGATAAAAAAAACACAAATCGAAAAATGCATACCGAAGGTATGTATGCATGCACAGGGTTTAAGCCAAAGGGCCTGATTAAGATCCATCGTTCGTTTCCCCAATAAACCCTGTGCTCGCGCATACCAGGTTGCTGCTATTTCAAGCTTTAACGCAATCGAACTGCCGAGCTTCATCGGTGCAAGCCAAAAATTTGAACAAACACAGGAAATCCGAGCACTAAAAAAGTGCAAGGAAAAATAAATAACGCCAGGGGAAACAGCATTTTGATTGGCGCTTGAAGCGCCAGCTTTTCAGCACGCATCAAGCGTTGTGCACGTTGTTGTACCGCATAAACCTCAATGACGTGCGCCATTCCTAAGCCAAGCGATTCACCCTGGATCAATGCTGCTACCAATTGGCGCAATGCGGTTAACTCAAGGCGCTCTGCGAGTTGCCGAAGTGCATCGGATCGTGGCGATCCTGTACGAATATCTGACAGCGTACGCAGCCACTCGGCTTTCAGTGGGCCTTCTTGCAGATGCTCGCACGCAAGTTGCAAGGCCGCTTGAAGATTCTGTCCGGCATCCAAGCCCAGGCCGACTACATCCAAAAAAAATGGCAATTGCCGTTCGATTGACATGAGCCTCACTTGATATCGTTTTTTTAACCAAAAAATGGGGGCCCACCAAACGACAGTGACGGTAACCGTTGCAATGGCGACAGTGCTAAAAATGTTAAATGGCGTCATTAAGGTGACGGCCATACCCAGCATGGTGTAACCAACAAGCAGTACAAACGCTATCAGTACAGACACAACTTGAAACGCGAAAATCTGCACATAATCCAAATTTTCGATTCCAGCTCGAACAAGCAGGCGTGAGATTCTTCTTCTTTGATCCCACGTAATAAACGGTAATAGCCAAGCGCCTAGTCGCGATAAAAGGCTACGGATGAAGTAAAAGTCGAATTGAAATTTCAGACTGTTTATTTTTTTTCGATCTGCCCTAAGCGTACTTTTAACCCGTAAACCCTGTCCGGCTACAAATGCTACTGCAGCAATCGCAAAAGCACCGCATACAATCGAAATGATCAACATAGCCTTAGACTTGAATCGCCAGGATTCGTCTTAAAAAGAACACGCCAAGACACTCAAGCGCTAGCACCGTCGCAATCACAGCCCACCCGACCGAAGTGCTATGAAGCAAATCAGTCGACACCGGATCAACTTGACTGAGCACCAACAGCAATACAAGTGGAAGCGCGCCCATTATCCAGGCTTGCATTCTTCCTTGCGTCGTCATGACCTGTATTTTTCCTTCAAGGTGCTGTCGTGCCCGAAGGTTGTTACATAAGCGCTCAAGAAGCTCTGCCAACGACCCGCCCGAGCGCGTACCAACGATCAGAATCGTCGTCACCAACTCAACACTCTCGGATGGCATTCGTCGATAAAGATTTTCTAAGGCCTCACTCAATCTAATGCCCATTCTTTGTTCTCGCAAGAGCAGCCCAAACTCTTGCGATAAGGGAGCTGATGCATCTTGAATAATATTTTTTAACGCAACCGATAAACTAGCGCCCGCGCGCAACGCTCCGGACAAAGCCAAAAGAAGGTCAGGTAGTTGTTGGTCAAAACGAGCCTGTCGTCTACGCTTCGCTCGACTCAGGGCGATGCGAGGAAGTACCAAAATAAATACGCCGAGTATCGTTGCGAACATGATGCTCTTTAGTAATAACCAGCATAGAAGAGCAAGTCCTGCCGAGGTTCCTAATAGTGCAGGCCATAAGTGCGTTAAATCAATAAAGACAAATAAATCCGACAATTTGACGCGCGCCTGCTCAGTAAGTCGATTGCGATACTTGTCGGTCGCCTCCGATAAAAGTCGTTGCGCGATCCACACACCCAGAACAACCGCTGCAATCGAACACAGAAAGGCAAGTAAGATCATGCCTGTAAAAACCAGTTGAGCATAGATGGTTCGGGCTGCTTGCCTAGCGACTCAAATAAAACAGGTCGTAAACCTGCACCCACAAGTTTTTGTTGAAAATAGTCAAATCGCGTCAGCTGCTGCATCTGTATGGTTCCGGATTCAACCCTTAGAATTTCAGCCACGTCCGTGATGACTCTACGGCCACTCGGTAGTCTCTTTTGATGTACGACCAGTTGAATCGCCGAACCAATTTGTTCGCGTATAGCTTGCAAAGGTAGCCCAACATGACTGCTTAACACCATCGTCTCAAGCCTCGATAGTGCATCGCGAGGGCCGTTCGCGTGCACGGTCGAAATCGAACCACTGTGGCCCGTATTCATCGCGGCCAACAAATCTAAGGCCTCGGGCCCACGAACTTCACCGATCACGATCCGATCGGGTCGCATTCGTAACGCATTTTTAACCAGGTCACGGATACTGATGGCACCCTGTCCTTCAGAGTTTGCAACACGCGCCTCTAGCGTTACTACGTGCGGGTGGTCGATCAGAAGTTCGGCAGAGTCCTCTATGGTGACAATACGCTGCGCGGGGTCAAAGAGCCCTGCCAAAACATTTAGTAAAGTTGTTTTACCTGAGCCTGTACCGCCTGAAACCAGGATATTCAGCCTTAGCGCGATGCAAAGATACAAAAAATCAGCTAACTCAGAAGGTAAAGTCTGCTGTTCAATTAAATCCTGCATTTGTAGGCGCTTGAGCGGAAACTTACGGATCGTAAAACTGGCACCTCTGATTGCAACAGGAGGCAACACCGCATTGAGCCTGGATCGGTCAGGCAAACGTGCATCTACCATCGGAGACGCTTCGTCTATTCTTCGCCCGATAGGATGCACCATACGCTCGAGTACGCTTCGCACAGCCTCTTCACTACTAAACTGAAGCTCGTTTCTCTGAAGAATTCCGCCGATCTCGACAAAGATTTCATCATATCGATTGACCATAATCTCTGTAACTGAAGGATCTTCTAACAAGCTTTCTATGACGCCCAAACCAATGGACTCGTCGACGACTAATTTAATAACTTTCTGTCGCTCGGTTTCGTTTAAGACGTCGTGACACTGATCAAGCAGTTCTGACACGCAGCGATGCGCTTGTGCTCGAAGTGCGGCCTCCGAAAGCGAGGCGACATCCACTCGACGCAAATCAAAGGCCTTGATCAATCCAATACGCAACTCTTTACGCAGCGCATGATAAGTCGAATATGCGGGCGAATCGTTCGTATGGATTAGCTCAGTGTTGTGATTCAGTACGCCTGCGAGGTTACTTTGCACATTATTAGCACTCGCCTCTTGTAAAACGACCTTTGGTACCGCACGATTGGCAAGCCTGATCATGCAAGGACCCGCAAAAATTTCGTCTGCCTCTTTAATTGGCCCGTACCGTGTAACCCGATTGCCGTTCACACGCGTACCCAATATAGAACCTAGATCATCAACGTGAAATCCGTCTGCGCTTAATGAAATACGCAAATGCTGGCGTGCAATACGCCAATGTGACACATGTATTCCACATTCCGGTGCTCGTCCAAGCACCACCGGCACCTTAAACTGACCCCGCTTACAACTGCCATCTTCAAAAAACAGATCTAACTCAATCACTGCCTAATCCTCTTTATCCGTCAATCCAGTTAAAACCTTCAGGGCCCGCCCTCTCTTGCGCCAACCTATTCCCACTGCGAAAACGGAAACCTCCCTGTGCCCGACTCTTTTTCGTCGACTTCCCATTGTTGAGTCAGCTCAAATTCAGTTACCGGAACGTTTAACTTTGGCCTGTCCGGAAACGAGCCTTGTATCAATCCATTGGCGTTCTCAATACGTGCAGCGAGCGCTGGATGTTGGGGATCAACAATTACAGGAGTGACAAAGATCGCAAGCTCAGTATGCCGCTCTTGCTCGCGCTCAACGCTAAAGAGACGTCCAAAAAGTGGCACATTGGCAGCACCGGGTACGCCATCCCGATCTCGAGCGCGTTCGCGTGAAATGAAACCTCCAAGAACCAACGTCTGCCCAGAACGAACATTGAACTCTGTCGAGGCTTTACGGATTTTGAGTGCAGGCCCGCCCGGCACTGTAATTGTTGTATCTACCGAACTCACCTCGATTTCGATTTTTGAGCGGATGGCCAAATTACGGTCTGCATAAGGCGTGATGTTGAGCGAAATGCCATACTTTTTGAAAGTAGTGCTGGCTTTTCCATCCTTGTCAACTGTGGCGTACGGAACTTCACCTCCAGCTAAAAAACTGGCAGTTGACCCACTTCGAGCCAGTAGCTGTGGTTGAGCCAACACAACTGCTTCACCCGACTTTGAAAGCGCTGACAATCGGGCCGACAATAAAGCATTAACGCCTACGTAGCCTGCGAACTGAGTCAACGGAAATGGTACTGCTAATCCAGGTTCGCCCGGACGCTGTAAAAGAGTTGTTGATCCCTGATCACGGGCTAATCCAGCTTGAAGACCTCCCTGCGTTGTCGGGTCCCAACGCACTCCTAATTCATGCATCCGTGCAGTCGGTAGTTCTAGAACCTGGACATCTAATAAAATCATTTTGTCCCAGCCAAGCTGGCTTGTGAAGTCAATAACTTCAGGATAGCGCTTGGTAATATTCGCAATGCGCGCTTGGTCGGCATCGGTGAGGTCTTCGCCTTCTATGACTAGCTTGTCGCCCACTACCCTGCTACGCGCTTGCGGAATATTCTTAAGTAAACGTGTTAACTCTTCTTGAATTCTAGATAGACCTTCAGGTAAGACAAAAATACGATATGACTTTCGCGTTTGATCTGATAGCCAGATATCGACGGTCGTCACACCTCGCGTTTTAGCAAAGAACAATACCTCGCGTGCGTTCACTGCTGTTGCCTGCACAAGTTGGCTATTGCCAACAGCAATACGTGTGACCCCATCGAGCTTAAGCACCTTGGAAGCACCCACTTCAATATCAATACGTTTGGGCTCATTCGCAACGACACATGCACTAAACGACACTAGACTGAAGAGACACACTAAGATCAAAAATAATTGCACCCGCAGGAGCAAATTTTTAAGAGATTTCATTTCACGCTACTTAAATCAACGGAGTTATTAAAATCAGACGCCTGTAACACCCCACTTGATGGTGCTTCTGTAACTAGCCGATCTCCATATATAACTTCGATGACGGGCGTTGAGCTTGAAGTCTCTAAACCTAGTAAACCTGGCAAATCTTGAACCATGGTCTGACGAGATGTCAAAACAGGCTCAGCCTTCACGTGGCTTAGCACCGCAGTGATCGTTCCATTTTGACGCGCAGCGATCAACTTGGTCGCATCTACATGCGAAGTTGCAAGTGTGACCGTTGAAAAATCAGCATCGATTGGGAGGGACTGCTCAGCGGTTCCACGCGTTTGCTGTCCTGTTGCTAAGACCTCCACGCCTTGTAATAGGCTTACTGTAGTGCGCTGCCCCTTATATTCAAACGAAACAAATAGATCAATTCGGTCGCCGGGCTTTAATAAGCCCGACATAGAACTCATCAAATCGACTGGAATCGTCACGGCACGTTTATCTGGGCTCAATCGATGCGCAAGCGCTGGTTGCGTACGTTCGATCAAATGCACGTTCATGAGTAGCTGACCCGCCTTAAGGTCGACTGCCAACTGCTTACCTGGCACCACGTAGAGATCTTCAAGAGCGATGCTATCAGCGTTCACCCAATCAATTGGAAACTCACTTTTTGCCAAATCGTCAATTGAAATCACGGCACCACGCGTCAGATCACGCGCCGCTACGACACGGACAACACGATCTGTGTGATGACGTATCTCAAGTTCTTTTGATTTTTGAGAAAGGTGTTGATCAATGGCCCACGCCGAAATGCACCCAAGTCCAATTGAAATGAGAATCAGTAGCCAATTTTGTCGAGCCGCTGTGAAGTTCATAAAGCGTCTCGATCAGTCTGGTAGATCAATACGATAGTTTGACCCATCATCGTCTTGACCCAAAACGATATACGTTTCGCGTCGCGAACAAAAGACAACGAATTACGGTCATCCAACCATCGATTTTCTTGAGCTTCCTTCTTTAAGTGTTCTAGCACTGTTGCGCCAGAAACCGGAATATTAAATGCGTGCATGAACACTGGAGAGCCTGTCGATAAATCACGCATAGAAAATAATTGCGTAGCGCCAGCCGGCAGCCAATCAAGCACGCTTTTAGTTTGCTCTTTTTCTGTACTACTCATTTTTGTAGAATTCGAAAAAGTTAGTTTTGATAATAGTCCTTCAGTTTTTTGCTCGCTACTTGTCCAAAGATAAAGCGCATACGAAGAGCTTTCTGTATTCCAAGCCGCTGTCAGGACTCCTTGCTCAGACCAAAGCGGTGTTAAAGCAGGCAATCGGTCTGCGAACTGAACGATGACGTCATTGATTTTCTGTTGACTAGATAGGTGTTCAATCTCAATCCCTACCCCTTGCCAGTCTGAATGCTTGATGATCGAGGTGCGCTCGAACGACGCAGGCAAAACGAAATCCTTAGAAACGTATGGGACAAGGGATTGAGCGTAAATCACGCAAGATACGCCGACGAGCAAAGCCAACAACATTTGCACTAGCCGTTTGCACAGATCGTTAAAATATATTTTCAAACTGTAATTCGACTTAGAAAATGAAACATGCTGCATAAAAATGACAAATAAAGTTAAGGACTTAACCTATTGCTAGCACCGAACTCATTGGCCCAAGGCAAGAGCCAATCGGTTGAAACTTTAGATCGGCTCCAAACGTCATCAACACGCTGTGATTGCAACGCGTGTCGAGTCACCGTATTTTTTGATTCTGAAAAACTTTTTTGCCAAAGTGTTGGCGCATTTGCTATAGCATTTTGGGTAGCGGCGTTTGAAACCGAACGACCGGAGCCTGAAATTAGAAAACTGTGTCTCTCAAACTGATCACTTAGTATCGGATGAATCGTTTGATATAAGCTTGTTGTTCGCATGATTCCTGACGCGCTCGTCCGCGATATGTGCATTTGTTTCACACCCAGCTCTTGAGAAACTGTCTGCAGGACAGGGGCGTAAACGCCACTCTCAAGCGAAACTACCCGGTGTGAATCGGAAGGTATTTCATTGCTTCTCAGGTATGACAAGAACACACTTTTACCCAGCAAGTCTAGCGTCTGCGAACGTAGCATGCCAATTGAATGAATACCAAACAGAAATAGGATTCCAAACGAAATCACAACCAGTGCTTCTAGAATCGCTTGGCCACTATTTGTATGCCGGATCAGAAAGCTTTCATTGCGCACGGTGATTGCTGGGCGAAGTAGAAAATTCAACAAGACGGGCTCGCCAAAAAGGCTGAAATATATTGGCCGAAATGCTCCTTGAAGAAATGCCTGGTTCGTTGACTTCAAAGTAGGTCTCTGCCATCGCGCGCCCTTGAAGCGTCTGAATATACTCAGCGTTAGTCGCTCTGATTCGCCTACCAAACCGCTGCTCTTCGACATCATTTCCTGAATGAATGAACGAACCTTTTTGTTTCACGGTCAGGCCGATGCGTATTGAGTGACCGCGCTTTGGCGTGAGCGTTGTGTAACCAGGCAAACCTTTTGTCGACCAGCTAAGCTCTGACTGTTTAGCCCAATACATCGCCAGGCGATTATCTCGACCTGAAAAAATATTCCAGGTTTTATCCGCCTGATCGTTGACCCAGCGCCAAAAGGGTTGCTCGGAAAAGTTTTGAGGGACGGCGCTTTCAGTACTATGTTGCCCTAGTGATTTTCCCGGATACGGTCTCGTACTCACTAATGCCCATCCCATGGGATATTCGCGTTGATAGCAGCCCATGATGCGGTTGTACCGTAATGCGTGAAAAGATTGGTCATCCTGCACGGACCACTCCCCTTTATAGTTGAGTCGCGTCGAGCCTTTACGTCTTAATTCATGACGTTTGAACGGACATCTTAGATTGACCACCCAAGGGTTTCGAACGACATGATTTCTGTCAGACAGGTATGAATACTTTGTTGCGACACGCTTGAGCATTGAAGACCAGCCTCGATCAGAGGTGGAGAAGTGCGAAACAAAACCTGGTAATTCATCAAAGATGATCTGTGGCTCTAGGCCAAGCTCAATTAACGTTGTTCCTACAAGAGTCGAACCACTCGCTCCAACATTTTTTATGAGTACTTCGTCTATCATGCGTTGCCGATATTCAATCAGCTGTTGCAGCTGAGCACGGCGAGCTTGATCGATCACCTGGTGTATGACCTCATCGTGCCGTTTAAACGCATCGGATAATTGATCAAGGGCAACGTGGTCATGTATACCTCCTGCTCTGGCGGCCAAGTAAGCGGTGGCGTACTGAGGTCCAAAGAATAGACCAATCAGCATTGCGGGTGGATTGAAACGATTAGCCCTTTGCGCAAGCGTCGCACGATAACGTTCAGCCGAGGCTACGGTGATTAAATGGGCCATTGCGACTTGGTGTGCAAGTTGAGCACGATTTAAGTAAGCGTGTAAATTAAGCGCGCGAGCTTGCGCAACTGCAGCCGAGTAAACTGCGGCATCTGTTGCGCGAATAAGCGATGCTTTGTTATGAATCAAACGCCCTAGATTTAAAGAAGAAATCCAGGCAAGCAGTCCGACCAGGCAGACGATCAGGCCAAGAGGGAGTATCTGCCCTAGTTGAACCACTTCGTGTGAAGCAACGGACGCTCGTGATGTTGTTCTACCCAATACAATCATCGACCCGACCCGTTCGCGTTACCCGTAAAGTCTTTTAAAGACTTAGCCGCAGCCTGGGTTGCGGCAGACTGGGCCGCGGACTTCGCCGCGCGGGTTTGCTGTGTTCCATCTTCGCCGGCGAGCTCTTTTGCCACTGCCGCGGTTTGAGCCCGTAGCACCTGCCCTAGATATTGATATACGGCAATCGCCGCGACAGCCACCAGCGCCACGATGATGATGTATTCGGTCATCCCTTGACCCGACTGTACTTCGCAGCCTGGCTTAGGTTCTTTGAAAACGGGTTTTAAACATTGGATAGACACTTTAGACCTCTTGTTCAATCAAACAAGCGTTTAGTGTGCCAATCCCCTGAAAAACTAACAATCCGTAATAGTCGCCATAGCTAAATCGAGCGACCGTTCAATCGCTACCAACCATAGAAACGGTTCCAGGCTTGAACATTGCCTGTTGCATCGAGCGCTTGATACGCTGGGTACTGTGCACCGGTTGCGCACGCGTGATTCGGCAGGATTCTGAGCTGTGAACCGATGGGAAAATGTTTTGCAATCTCTAAATCAGGTTGACCCGCACGAGAAATAATTCCGTGTTCTTGATTGGCTGCGCTTACCGTGTAGCCATTCATCGGCAAACCTTTCAGGTCGCATACTTGACCGTAACCGAAGTCAATACTTTGCTTTTGCGTACCACGATCGCGACTCATGGCCATCCAACCCGCATCGATGATTGCCCATCCTTTATCCTCCTGATGCCCGATCACAGTGGTCAGTACGCTCAGTGCGATTTCACTCATCGCGCATACGCCAACGTTGTGCATGACTAAATCAAAAAAAATGTAAACACCCGCGCGGACCTCGGTTACGCCTTTCAAATTCTGTGCTGACAGCGCCGTGGGCGTTGAGCCGATACTCACAACGGGGCATGCAAAGCCCGCTCGTCGCAGACGCTCGGCTGCACGCACACACCCAGCGCGCTCTTGCTCGGCCATTGCGATCAAGGCTTCGGGGGTATTGAGATCGTAGCTTGAACCCGCATGAGTCATCACACCGACAATCTCGCATTCTGGAGCAGTTAAGGCCTTTGCAACCTCTAATAATTGCGCAGCCTCTGGCTTGATGCCTGAACGATGGTCGTCTGTGTCGATTTCGATGAGCACCTTGAAGCGCACACCATGTACTTTGCCAAAGGCTGCAATCGCCTGCGCTGATTGCACACTGTCGGTCAAGACCTTGAGATCGCAACCCTTATTCACTAGGGCAGCAGCAGAAGCCAGCTTATTGGGCGCCAAACCCACGGCATACAAGATATCTGTGATGCCAGCCGCAAAAAACTGTTCGGCCTCTTTGATTGTCGAAACGGTAATGCCCTGCGCGCCGGCCTGGACTTGGGCTCGTGTGGCCTCCACACATTTCGACGTTTTAACGTGGGGCCGAAAGTTAGCGCCCAAGCCATTAATTTGCGCTTGCATTCGTTCAATATTGTGTTGCATGCGCGGCAAATCGATGAGCGCTACAGGGGTTATTAAATCTGACAGTTTCATGAATATTCGGACTTTTAGTGAGGTTGTTTTGTTATTCTATTCGTTATGCTAAACAAAATCGGTCCAGTGCTCGCCACTTTATTGTTCAAACTAATCGGATCTCTTCCGTTAGGGGTTGCTCAGGCCTTGGGTTGGTGCGCAGGTTGGTTGGCTTGGCAGTTGCCTAGTCGTTACAAACGGCGCGCAGCTCAAAATCTAAAACAAGCCTTTCCAGAATCAACGGCAAACACGCTACGCGCCGCCCTGCTTCAATCTGGGCAATTAATTTATGAGATGCCTTTTTGGTGGACTCGGCGTGATCACGCGTTTTTAAATACTAAGCTTGCCTGCGATAACTGGCAGCAATTTGACGACGCGCTCGCGCTCGGTAAAGGGGTCATCTTACTTTCGCCGCATGCTGGCTGTTTTGAATTACTTGGCCCAGTCTACAGCGGTCGCTATCGCTCGACCGTGCTCTTTAAGCCCCCGCATCTTGAGTGGTTACAAGACTGGATTATTAAGATGCGTTCGCGCGAACAGCTCACCATGGCACCGGCCAATCAATCTGGGGTACGCACATTGGTGAAGACTCTGTTGCGCGGTCATACCGTCGGGATCTTGCCCGACCAGGTTCCGTCCGAGGGCGATGGCGTTTGGGCTCCCTTTTTTGGTAAGCCTGCCTACACGATGACCTTGGTTCAACGATTGCAAAAACTGTCGGGGGCCACAATCTTTATCTTGGGCGCCAAGCGTAATGGTATCGGCCAAGGCTACACCTTGCACTATAAAAAACTCGATCAAGCTTTACCCGATGATTTAATCGCCGCAGCAACCATCATTAACCAAGAGATGGAAGCGATGATTGCCCAGATGCCCGAGCAATATCTTTGGGGCTATAACCGTTATAAAGAACCTAAGGTTAAAAAAAATCAAAGGCGCGACTCAACGAATCACTAACCTTTGCTCGCGTGCGTTGTTAAAACTTCAAGCGCTTGGCGCCCTGAACTATTGACCACTTGTGTGCGCACGACTGCAGTCATTCGGCCGCGATGCACGATCGTTGAAATCGCAGAGATAGTTTCGCCTTCTCCGGGGCTGATGTAAGTTGCAGTCACGCCAGAAAGCAACCAATCGGCACCGAGGGCTGCCGAGGCCGTTTCCATGCCGAGAGCTAGAACAATTCCTCCTTGCACGTGCTTAACCCGGTTTGCAATATGCGCGCCGTTTTCGATCTGCGCATACGCGCCGGTTGGCTTCACTTCGGGATAGAGTCCTAAAAAATGCCCGACAAAATTACCGCTATCTTGGCCTGACTTTGTCACCGCTTGTTCAATACGCTTAAGAATCCAAGCCTCGTCTTCACTGAGCGTTGATAAATCTAAAGGGGGATTTGCAGGTGGTTTAGTCTCAACCCAGGGTATTGGATCGAGAATTTTTCCGCCGGGTACCGGCAAAATCATGAAGGCGCCCTGCCCGATACACACCAATTCGCCACCCGCTGTCAGTCGCGTCTGACTTAAGCCTTGTTGACCTTGTGCACCTTGGATAAAGCCTTGCGATTGACTGGATGCAGAAACGCGTCCTACCCTTGGCGCACCGGTCAACTGCAAGCTGATCGACACAGTCGCCAGTCGCGTCGTTTTATCGAGCCCGAACCGAATTCCGGTTGCTAAGCCCATATCGGCCAACATCGCAAAAGCCGTCAAGCTCATTTGCCCATCTTGATCTGAGCACTGGTCAGCAGAGTCGATGTGCACGATTGAATGCTGGCTATCTACATCGTCGTACAGAAGGTTAAAGAAATTGCCACAAAAGTGATAGCCGGGCGTACGGTTCAATGCAATTGCGATTCGGGCGCGTTGAATGATTGGGTGGTTATGTAAGTCTTGCTGCGGCATTTGGCGAATCCAGGTGATGACTGACACAAAAACGAGTGGCACTACGCGACCGTTATCCTAAGCGATGACGCGTTACTGATTCACATCTTACTTGACGAACAAGTCCACAATATGGAATATTATGTAGGTTGAGCAAAGCTGTAGCCGCCTGCTAGAGCCAAAAAGTATGCCTTTGGCAAAAGTGCTTACACTTCAACCTCGCCCTTATCATCAAGCCCGACTCATTGTTTGAGCTGGGCGGCTCAGGAGACTTCCATGTACCACGCTCACTTTGACTGTTTCAAAAGATTTGTCGCGAAGGCTGGTGTCGTCACCTGTCTGGTCAGCTTTGCGAGTGTGACACTGGCAGCTTTTCCCGACAAACCGATTCAATTTATTTCGCCTTTTGCCGCGGGCGGTGCCAACGACTATTTGACGCGCTTGATGGCGCAACACATGGCCGCCGAATTGAAAGGCGTCATTGTTGTTGAAAATAAAACTGGTGCGAATGGCATCGTGGGTGCAACCTATGTTGCTAAATCTGCACCGGATGGCTACACCGTATTAAACGGTAACAGTGCCACTCACGGTACGAATCCCACGCTGTACCCAAGCTTACCCTACGACCCGATCAAGGACTTTGCACCCGTCAGTATGGTTGGTTATGTTCCGCTCACTTTGTCGGTGGATCCACGTTTAGGAATCAACACGCTCGCCGAGCTGATTGCCTACGGCAAAAAAAACCCCGGAAAACTTGCGTTCTCAAGTAGCGGAGTCGGCTCGACCGGACACTTAGCGGGCGAAGCCTTCAAAGCAATCTCTGGCATTGACATGGTTCATGCGCCATACAAAGGCGATGCGCCAGCCATCGGAGATGTCGCCGCAGGGCAAATTGCGCTTTCTTTTGTGGGAGTGGCTTCGGCCTCTGCTCTTTATCAATCAGGAAAAATAAAAGTACTGGCCGTCGCTAGCGCAAAACGCTCAACGACGATGCCCGACGTGCCAACCTTTGCGGAGGCTGGCTATAAAGACATTGAAATCTCGCAATGGTTTGCATTGTTTGCGCGTGCAGGTACACCGAAGGAAACGATCGACCTCATGAACGCGGCGGCAAAGAAAGTACTTGACCGTCCCGAAATACAAAAAGGCATCATCACCCAGGGTGCTGAATATGAATATTCAACGCCTGAGCAACTTGCTGCCTTTACGCAGCGTGAAATAAAGCGCTTTGGCGATATCATTCGCCGACTCAATATCAAGGTTGATTGAGATCTGGAACCGACGGCCTCTTTAAACGAACGAACATAGGTAAACCAAAATGA
>JBAXLV010000013.1:0-13797 GCA_037134635.1 Alcaligenaceae bacterium | reverse complement strand
CAAGGTCAACGCCGCTGCGTACGGGATACTCAAAATTCACACGGGCATAGAGACTTTGCGCTTCTTTGGTGACTAAAAACTCGAGAAAGGCGATTGCACCCGCTTTATTTGGAGCATGTTTGGCCACGCCGCCTCCAGAGATATTGACAAAGGTACCGCCTGTTTGTGCAAAGGTTGGTCGAATGACTTTGATCGCGTCACCCCATTTGCGCGCCTCGGTTGTAGATGCGGCAGTTTTCATTTGCCCGGCGTAATAGGCATTTGCTAAGCCAAGATCGCAGATTCCGCCAAGGATATCGCGCGCCACATCGCGGTCACCACCGGCTGCTTTGCGCGCCAGGTTCGCTTTTACGCCGCGCAGCCATTGTTCAGTTTCAGCACTGCCACGATGCGCGATCATTGAGGCAATCAAGGCATTGTTATAAGGATGCTGCCCAGAGCGGATGCAAACTTTGCCTTTGTACTCAGGCTTTGCAAGGTCTTCATATTGAAAGGCGTTTAGCGCAAGGTTTTTTTCGGCATATAACACTCGGTCGCGTAAAGACAAGGCAAACCACGTGCCGTCTGTACTGCGCAGGGGGCCTGGAATGGCTTGGGTTAAGACTTCGGATTGAATGGGTTGAAACAGGTTGGCCTCAACTAAATCAAAGAGATTGCCGATATCAACAACCATCAATACATCAGCGGGCGAGTGGGTACCTTCAGCCTTCACCCGCTCAAGAAGCCCGTCTTTTAAAAAGACGGTGCCGACTCGAATGCCTGTTTGTTGAGTGAAAGCGTCGAGTAACGGTTGTATCAGGCCGGCTTCGCGCGTGGTGTATAGATTGATGTTTTGGGTTTGCGCCAGCGCAGGTAGGGCAAAGAGCCCGAGGGCCAGGCTCAGTGCCCAGGCCGTACCGGCGCCTAGGCGGGTGAAGCGATAAAAGGATTGGACGAGGATAGCGGTGCAAACGGGTAGCAAAATAAACCTCTTCAGCGGGTGTAATTAGAAATCTAAATGCAAATGCGAATGATTCGCAACAAAGTAAAATCGTAACACTTTTTGCTTTTTGTTGCTTTTTGTTGCTAGCCTCAGCTCACAAAAAATCTCAATACTAAAAATACCTTTTATTCCTTTTTGGAGTAATGTTTACGCTTCGATGGGCACTGATGCGCGTACGTGCGTCTTACGTCCCGCTCAACCGACTGCACCGGAGGCCTTATGTTGTTTCCCACCACAATCGTTGGTAGTTATCCCCAGCCTGATTGGCTGATTGATCGCGAAAAACTGGCGGGACGTTTTCCGCCTCGCGTACGCGCGAAAGAACTTTGGCGCGTCGCTGAGCCTTATCTGCAGCAGGCGATGGAAGACGCGACCTTGATCGCTATTAGAGGTCAAGAGCAGGCAGGCCTCGATATCATCACCGATGGTGAAATTCGACGTGAAAGCTATTCCAATCGAATTGCTACCGCACTTGAGGGGGTTGATATTGACAATCCCGGCACGGCGCTCGATCGTTCTGGTCATCCCAATCCTGTACCGAGAATCGTTGGCAAAATTAAACGTGTCCGTCCGATTGAGGTTGAGGACTTGTTGTTTTTGAAAGCGCATACAACGCGGCAAGTCAAAATTACCGTACCGGGTGCTTTCACGATGTTGCAGCAGGCTCAAAATGATTTCTATGCTTCTGAAGAAGAAGCCGCGATGGACTACGCGGCGGCCTTAAATGCCGAGATCAAAGATCTGTTTGCACATGGTGCTGACATTGTGCAAATTGACGAGCCCTATATGCAGGCGCGCCCTGAAAAGGCGCGTCAGTATGGCATCAAGGCGTTAAATCGCGCTCTAGAGGGCGTGACCGGGCGTACGGCTGTTCATATTTGCTTTGGCTATGCTGCGGTGATTCACGCTAGGCCCTCTGGGTATGATTTTTTGCCCGAACTCGCGCAATGTTCGTGTCATCAGATTTCAATTGAAACCGCGCAGTCAAATCTTGATTGTCGTGTGCTCGAGTCTTTGGGCAATAAGCAGATTATGGTTGGCTGCTTGGATCTGAGCGACATGAAGATTGAAACGCCCGAGGTGGTGGCAGCGCGAATCCGTAAAGCATTGAAATACATTCGACCTGAACAGGTAATCTTGGCGCCTGACTGTGGCATGAAGTATTTACCTCGAGCAGTTGCGGATGGAAAATTAAAAGCAATGGTTGAGGCGGCACAATTGTTGCGCGATGAATATGCCAGTCATTGATTACGGCGAACGTCTGCGTTTGGGGATTATGGTTCCTTCGGGCAACGTCATTGCCGAGCCGCAGATCCATGCGATGTTACCTTCGGGTGTTGCGGCCTATATGACGCGTTTGCCTTTGCGCGGTAGTTCTGAGGCAGAACTCATTGAGATGGGTCGACATGTTGAATCGGGTGCAAAGTTGTTGGCCGATGCGCAGGTTGGTGTCGTGGTGTTTCATTGCACTGCGGTCAGCACTTTTAGCGTGCAGATGGGCACAGAGATTCAGCAGCGCATTGAACAGGCAAGTGGCTTGCCTGCATTTTCAACTGCAGAAGCGATTGTGTCGGCGTTACATGCATTAAAGGCAAAAAAGATTATTTTATTGACGCCCTATATCGAAGAGGTCAACGTACGCGAGTGTGCCTTTCTGGCGCATCACGGTTTTGAAGTGATTGCGCAAGTTGGCTTGGGTGTGAACACGAACGCCGAAATGGGTCAGTTGTCTGAACAGGTGTGGGTTGATCTTGCATTGAAACTTCAAGATCCGCAAGCCGATGCCTATTTCATCAGTTGTACTGCGGTACGCTCAGCTGAGGCGATCGAGCGGATCGAGGCTTTACTTGATCGACCTGTGATCACCAGTAATCAAGCGATGGTTTGGTTCGGTTTGCGCCGCTACGGCATCGAAGACCACGCGCCAGGCTACGGTCGCTTATTTGAGTTGCAGCCCGTCTAGCGCTTGCGGTTACTGGTTTTTTATACCTGCAGCCCGAATCACGACGCCCCATTTCTCGAGCTCTGCTGCAAGATGGCTAGCAAGTTCGTTGGGCGTTCCGCCCATTGGTGTCGCGCCAATCTCTGCGAGTCTCTTTTTGAACACAGGATCAGCCAAAATCTCATTGGCTTCTTTATTCATGCGGGTAAGAATTGGTTGCGGAGTCCCTTTGGGTGCGAGCAACGCGAACCACGTTGAAGACATGAGCGTTGGAAAACCCAGCTCGGCTGTGGTTGGGACATCTGGTAGCGCGGGCGAACGGGTGGGTGACATGATCGCCAAAGCACGCACCTTATTTGCTTTGACTTGCCCCGCAATGCCTGGCACCAATTGAAACATTGTCTGAATCTCGTTTGCGATTAAATTGGTTGTGGCGGTACCCGGTGCATTGTAGGGAACATGGACCATTTTGGTATTGGTCTCGCGCATGAATAGTTCGCCCGCGAGGTGCATAGAGCTACCAATGCCCGTTGAGCCAAAGTTCAATTTTCCTGGATGACTTTTAGCGTAAGCAATGAATGCCTCAATGCTTTGAGCGGGTAGATCATTATTGACCACTAGGATATTGGGTACGTCGCAAATGAGCGCAATAGGATCAAAATCTTTTTGTGGGTCGTAGGCAATACTTGCATACAGGCTTGCATTCACTGCCAGGGTGCCTGCCCACGAAAAGAGAAAACGGTAACCGTCAGGCGTGTATTTTGCGGCTGCGGCTGCACCGATATTGCCGTTTGCCCCGGGCTTATTCTCAATCACAATATTGGTTTTGAGACGTAAGGCCAGCTGTTCGGCGAGCATGCGCGCAATCGTGTCGCCTGTGCCACCGCCGCCGGGGGCGGGCACGGTGAGCTGAATCGCCTTATCAGCAAGCGGCCAGGTGTTCGCTTGTGCTGTCAACGAGACGCTTGAGAACAGAGCAGCACAGACAATGAAGCATTGGGTGAGTAAGCGCATTGTTTGACCCGTATTAAAAGTTTGACTGAAAGTGTTTAACAAGAGGGCGATCCACACAGATTCACGCGCTTCATCCGCCTGTTTGATCAAAGACAGGTTCGCCTAGATTCAGCATCAAACGATTTGCCCAAGCAAAAATCGCCACGGAATGAATCAAATCTAAAATTTCGATTTCGGTTAAGCCAACATCTTTTAAGGCCTGAAGGCGCGCCGGTGAGATTTCGTTTGGCTGATTCGTCAAGGCGATCGAAAAGTCGACAATCGCATGTTCGCGTGCTGAGGTGCCTGCCGTATAGGGGTCTTTAAAGACCTCAGTGATAGCATCGTTACGTTTGGCGAGTTGCTCAAAACGTTGCGCATGAACTGAAGCACAATAGACGCAGCCGTTGATGCGCGACACTACGGTTGCACCGAGTTCACGTTCGGCGCGCGGCATGCCGCCAGGTGCATACATAATGGCATTAAAGGCGATCGAACGCTGCTTAAGCACTTCGGGTTGATGCACTAAAAAAAGGTAGTAGTCGGATACTTTTGCTTTAGGGTGACTTTCTTCAAGTACCGCGATTTGTTCTGGTGTGGCCGAGTCGAGCTTGACCACGTCCAGCCAGGCTTTCCAACCTAGCGTTGCATTGGTGAAGCCATTGATTTCGATTAAATCGCTCATGCTTGTTGCTCCAATTGCTTCATTGCATTTAAGCCTGCCACAACTCGAACCTGATATGAAACAAAGGCAATGAGCTGCGCTAAGGTCACTACTTCTGGCGTTGATAATCCCGCCTTCGGTAAAGATTGCAGTGCAGCTTGATCAGCTTTGACTGGATCAGTAATGAGTGTGTGCGTAAATTTTAAAATTGCATGCAGGCGCGTGTCGTTGATCTGGCTCAACGACGCGTGTGACACGTGGTCGATGAGCGAGGCGTCGGCTCCACCTTCGACGAGGCGGCGGCGATATTCGGCGGCACATACGGCAGAGGGTGTGAGCACACAAGCGAGCAACGCCACGAGCAGGCGCTCGTTGACCGTGAGACCAGGCAGATTCGGGTCAAATAGACCTTCTTCACTTTTTTGAGTTGCAGCAACGACCTTGTCACGTTGATGACGCACGGCATAGGTACTGAGCCCGGGAGTAAGCCCAACTAAGTGATCAATCGTATTCGGCATGAGCGTATTTGTCATAAAAATCACTGTGCAGTTAAAAGGTAAACAAGAGTTTGAATTGAGCGTATTGCGTGAGCAAATCAGAGATCCCGCGTTGCAGGGGTCCACTCATCGCCCAGTAACTCTGGATCATTAAAGAGTTCCATTCGGTGATAATGTTCTGCAACATCTTCACGGTAAAACAAACTTGCAATGCCCGCGGACAGACGTTTAGCGCCTTCACTAATGGCGGGAATATCGCCCGATACAGTTCCGTGTGACAACGCAGCGGGATAACAAAAGCAATGAATGCTCGAGAGCCCTGGGCAGCTACCCGGCGTTTTCTCTTTGAACTCAAATGCCGGGCCCAGGTCAGGTGAGTCGAGCATCTCTTGGCTAGGGGGCGCGCTCAGTTCAAGTTGACGGTGCTTCCATGCCAGTACGTGTGGCGCGATGCCCGCGTATTCGGGGCGCGCCCACCAGTCGATTTTGAAGCCAGTTGAGAAGATCAGAAAATCAAGTTCAAAGATACCGCGTGGCGTATGGACGCTCAAGGTTTGCTCGTGCACGTCGATAGAGTCAATTGGGCAGCTCAGGTTAAAGCGTGCATTTAAATGTTTCGAAACACGAAGGGTACTGCCGCGCGGTGCAGGCACTTGTTCGACGCCCAAGTAATGCCTGAATTTCCATTTCCAGGTATCCGGCAAGTCGACAAAACCTGTGATCATTCCGGCATGACCGGCTCCTTTACCTTTATTGACCCTCGGCAGATCATCGCGTCGAATCAATAGGTCAACACTGGTCGCACCAGCTTCAAGCGCGGTAGCGGCGCTGTCCATGGCAGAGGCTCCTCCCCCAATGACCCCGATGCGCTTGCCGGCCAAGCTGCTGTAATCGAGGGGGTCAGAGGAGTGTGCCCAGCGCGTGCGAGGCAATACTGTTGCGACCTCGGGTACATACGGCCCGCCTAGGCCATCGCGTCCGGTTGCCAGTACGACGCGGCGCGCAAAGAGCGTGAGCATGCCGGTTGGCGAGTCGATTGTTAACTGCACCACGCCCTCTGCAAGCGGAGCGATATGCGTTACGTGGTGTTGATTGCGAACGTCAAGCTTCAAGGCTTTGCGATACCAGCGTAAATAATCCATCCACTGCGTGCGGGGGATTTTGTCGAGAACTGCCCAAGCTTCAAGACCAAATTGGGCTTCAAACCAAGCTCGAAAGGTCAGGGCGGGCAAGCCCAATGCGGGTCCCGTGAGTTGTTTGGGCGACCGAAGCGTTTCCATGCGAGCGCTCGTGACCCACGGGCCTTCGAAACCCGAAGGCGCACGGTCAAAGATGATGGCTTGTATGCCCGTCAGCGTGAGTGAGGCTGCTGCCGCCATGCCAGCCATTCCACCACCGATGACGGCCACCTCAATGATGGGTTGACCCTCGTGCTCACGTGCAACCACCCAGCGCTTGGCCGGAAGTTCAAGCCAAGCGAGATCTTGTTCAAGACGCGCCTGTAAAACATCCAGGCCAACAGGGACCGAGGTAATGCCCATCGTCGATGACCTTATCCGGAGAAGAGATGGAAATATGACTGAGAATAATAGTCTATCTGTGTCGCGCAAAGTGCGTTTTCACTTCGGAAAGCCGGTTCAAACTCGACGTTCCATAGTAAGCTTGAGCGTAAAAATTGGAATCAAACTCAAGTCATGAGGCAATTTAAAGATGGAGACTACGATGTCCCAAACGAACAAATTTAATCGGCTTTTGCTCAGTGCAGCATTGGTTTTGCTGGCGAGTGCAGGGCTGCCGGTTTGTGCTGCCTATCCAGAACGCCCGATTACCCTTGTAGTGACGTATCCGCCGGGTGGAACGGCGGACTTGGTGGCGCGTTTATTAGCACCAGAGGTGGCCAAAGAACTTGGTCAGAATGTGGTGGTTGAAAATCGGGGTGGTGCAGGCGGCATGATCGGGGGAGCCCTTGTTGCGAAGGCGGCGCCAGATGGCTATACGATCATGCTTGATGCGGCCAATCACGCACAAAACCCAGCCGTGCAACCGAAGATGTTATTTGACACCTTGAAAGATTTTGCACCGATCACCTACGTGCAGCGCGTACCCAATATTTTAGTTGTTCGTTCCGATAATGAAATTCAAACGGTTGCCGATTTGATCCGACTGGGTACGCAGAAAGAACCTTTGCTTTATTACGCCTCGTCAGGTCCGGGCGGCGCTCAGCATTTAGCAGGTGTGTTGTTCAATGCCTTGACCGGTACACATCTTGAAGCGGTTCATTACAAAGGTGGGTCAGCAGGCATTATGGATGTGCTGTCCGGGCAGGTGACGATGATGTTTTCTACAATCGGTGTCTCATTGCCGCACGCGCGTGCCGGTAAATTACGCGTCATTGCCGTTGGAAGCGACAAGCGGACGTCAGCTTTTCCTGATATCCCTACGATTGCTGAGGCGGGCGTACCAGGTTACGCAAGCTATGAGTGGAATGGGGTTTACGCACCTGCTGGTACCCCACCTGCCATTATTCAGCGCTTGAATCAGGCATTTGTGAGTGCCTTAAAACAACCGACTGTCATTGCCCGTATCGGTGAGTTTAATGGCGAGATTATTGCTTCGACTCCAGAAGAGCTGGATGCGTTTAGACGCGCCGAGCTCGACAAGTGGCAACTCGTCGCTAAAAAATTTAATCTTCAGCTGACACAATAAGGCACGGCTTGACCCGTCGGTTATTGCACTGACGGTACCGAGTTGTGTGGAAACTGCATCAGTAAGATCTCAGCACCGAGTGGCCCCGTGGTCAGTGACAGACGCGGTTCGCTCGGAGCGATAAAGATGGTTGTGCCTGCTTCGAGTGTTTGCGCACCAAACTGAACCGAACCTGCGGCGATGTACGCGAATTGCCCGCGTCCTGAAGTGGGTGCGGGTCCGATAATCGCTTGTTGCGCAGGCGCCTGATAGGCGGTTGCGAACAAGCCGTCGGGCTGTAAGGCAATTGCGTTGTGTTCAACCGTGCCGGCAAGCGCCAAACGTTGAGCATCTGTTAAACAGCCCACAGGAGGGCCCATCACATGGCGACGCGGAAGGTCTTTCATGTCGCCACGTTGTTCAGGCAGATAACCAGCACCTGCGTCTTTGCCTAAGCGAAATACCATGTAATGCAAACCTTGCTCGCCGGCCGTGATCGGACCGTACCCCGTGTGCTTAGCAGCAAAATGTACGGTGTAAGGCCAGACCTGATGCTTACCCAGTAAGCCGCCACCCGCCACCATAATTTGAAACTGATCGACGATATGAAAATGCGATTGCAACACTGCATGAGGTTGCTGTTCGATCAGCTTACAGTTTGGTGTATCTGATTCAGCGTCGCCAGTTTCAGGGATCAAATCACTTCTAAAAATATGGCCACCAGACACGCCTGGGGCCGAACGAATCGGCCGTTCGCGGCGGTTACTGCGCGCTTCGTTGATAGAGCTGATCATCGCCATGTGAAGGTCTCCGATGGTATCTTGCTTTAGGGCGAACCCAAGGACTTTATCTAACAGTTATTATGGCACGATCGAACGAAAAAATAACAGGGTGTACGGGATGGCAAAATTATTAGAAAACCGAGTGATCTGGGTAGTTGGGGCCTCTGGTGCCTTGGGTGCCGCAGTGGCTCGTCGCGTGGCAAGCGAAGCGGCGATTGTTGTTGTGTCGGGGCGTTCAGTCGAAAAGCTTGAGACGTTGAAAACCGAAATTATCGCTTTGGGTGGGCAGGCGCTTTCGCTGCCGCTTGATATTAAAGATCGTAAAAGTGTCGATGATGTTGCGCAACAGATCTTGCAACAATTTGGTCAAATTGATGGTCTCGTCAATTCAACGTCGATTTCGGATTTTGGCCCGCTGATGAGCCTGGATGATGATGTGTGGATGGATGTGTTGAACTCAAAGCTTCTGGGCTACGTTCGCACGATGCGCGCTGTGTTACCCGCGATGTCAGCCCGCAAGCAAGGGGTGATCGTCAATATGTCGGGTCGCGGCGGCAAGCAACCGACAGCCACACATTTGCCGGGCGGTTGCGCAAACGCCGCGGTGAATTTATTGGATAAGGGTGTGGCGGATGCGTACTTGCCTTTTGGCATTCGAGTTAATACTGTTGCACCAGGGCCGATCGCTTCAGAGCGTTTAGAACAGATGATGAAATCGACAGGTGCGATGTCTGAGCGTAGCGCGCAAACCTTTAATCGACCCGGAACCCCCGAGGATGTGGCCGAGGCCACGTTGTGGCTGCTTTCTGATCAATCTCGACATGTGACGGGCGCAATTATTCCTGTCGATGGCGGGGCAACTTATACGGTTTAAGGGCGACTAGACTCAAATGACTTCTCTGACCGTGATTCCTGACGGCTTTACCCCGATTTTTATGGTTGAGCCCTTCACGACGCTCATCGGACCCATCTATTCAAAGCCTGATGGTGCTGACATGTTTAGGTTAGGGTTTCGCGTGGTCGAAGCACATTTGAATATTGAGCGCGTCGTGCATGGCGGTATGCTCTCGACCGTGGCAGATCAGGCGATTGGTGTCAATGTTGCGCATGCAAACAACCAGTCAAATGATGTATTGACGATTCACTTATCGGTCGATTTCATTAGCCCAGCAGTATTGGATGACTGGGTGGAAGCCAGCGTGACCTTAAGCAAAATTAGCGGTCGCGTACGGTTTGGTAACTGCGAGTTACGCGTTGGCGATCGCTTGGTGCTCAAAGCTTCTGCGATTTTTACTGCACGGGTTCATAAAGGTAAATAGCAAGCTTCGCGTCTATTCGGGTACAAGGCCAGAATCCGCAAAGGCCTTTGCCCATCCCTTCAACTGCACTTGCATAAAGTCAGCCAATTCTTTTGGGGTTGAGCCCCCTAGATCGAAACCTTGACGTGCGATCTTTTCGCTAACCTCTGCGTTACGCATGGCGGTGTTGATCGCCTCACTCATGCGCGTGGCAATGGCGGGTGGTAGGTTCGCGGGTCCGAACAAGGCTGCCCAAGTATCGGCACCAAGTGGAGGTACGCCGGCCTCATCTGCCGTGGGTACTTCGGGCATGAGCGCTGAACGCTTGGGCAATAAAATCGCAAGTGCTTTGAGTTTGCCCTCTTTAATATGCGCTTGGGTGCTTGTTGGTGTGGCGAAGGTTAATTGAACATGCCCCCCAAGAATATCATTGACGGTTGGGCCTTCACCTTTGTAGGGGATTAAGTTCAAATCCATCTTCGCATTGTCTTTCAGCTTGGTGAACATGAGTTGCGTCACGCCGCTGTAGCTGCCGTAATTGAGTTTTCCAGGATTGTTGCGACCATAGGTGATCAGTTCTGCGGCCGTATTAACTGGAATTGAAGGGCTGGCAACTAAAACATAGATGTAGCGTCCAACCAGTGAGATAGGCGTAAAGTTTTTGATCGGATCATAGGGTGGATTTTTTTTAAGTAAGGGCACCTGCATCATTGGCGTGTTTGAGGCCAAAAAATAGGTGTGCCCATCGGGTTCGGCACGTACGACGTATTCAGCTGCGATCGCACCATCTGCACCTGGCTTGTTTTCGACGACTACGGGCTGACCAAGCGACGTGGTCATCGACTGACCCAAAATGCGTGCGACCACGTCTGTTGAACCACCAGGTGGAAACTGCAACACAATGCGAATGGGTTTCGTGGGCCAGGTTTGAGCCGACGCGAGCGTTGTCATACTCATTGCGGCGAGGATGGTGCCGAGCAAGGCAACTGGACGCAGAAATTTCGATAACATAGAGCACCTTCTAGTGGGCGTTGAGACACAATTGCAATACCTTTTGCAGATTCGATGTTAATACGCTTCGGACACTCTTGCCCATTTCAACTAAAATTCAAGGCATATCTTTCTAAGGGATAACCCATGCTGCTCTATGACATGACTAGCGCCATGAATCCTCGCCGGGTGCGAATTTTTTTGGCTGAAAAAGGGCTTTCAATCCCGACTCGACAGGTTGATGGCTTGAATAAAGAAAATATGCAGCCAGAATTTTTGTCAAAGAATTCATTAGGCAAAACACCGGTTCTTGAATTGGATGACGGTACATTGTTGACTGAGTCCATTGCGATCTGCCGTTATCTCGAGGCGCTACATCCTGAAAAGCCATTGTTTGGACGCAACGCACTTGAGCAGGCTCAGGTCGAGATGTGGACGCGTCGTATGGAGTTCGACATTGTGATGCCGATCATTACTAACTTCAGGCACACTGGAGCGTATTGGGTTGGTCGCTCACCGCAAGAACCGGTTTGTGGTGAGTTTTATCATGCGCGTGCGCTAGAGGCGTTTGAGTGGCTTGACCGAGAGCTCGACGGAAAAGAGTTCATCGCAGCAGACCATTACACCATTGCGGATATCGTGGCGCAGTGCGGATTCTTGGTCGGCAAAGCCACGGGTACCCGAATTCCTGCCGAGCTTAAAGAATTAACACGCTGGTACAACGCAATGGTGGCGCGGCCCACTGCGCGGGCCTAACATGAACGCATCGGTCAAGGCGGCAGTGGCGCAGAAAGTTTGCCTGATCGTCGGAGCCGGTGATGGCACGGGGAGTGCGGTTGCGAAGCGCTTTGCACAGGCTGGTTACGTTGTCTGTGTCACTCGACGAACTCCGGATGCGAGCCAGGGTTTGCTTTCAGCCATTCATGGCTCAGGGGGACGTGCCTTAGCGTTCACGCTTGATGCACGCCACGAGGATGAAGTCATCAACTTATTCAAGAAGATTGAACAAGACGTCGGAGCACTTGAGATCGTTGTTTTTAATGTGGGCGGTAACGTACGTTTTCCACTTTTAGAAATGACGGCACAAAAATATTTCAAAACCTGGGAAATGTGCGCAATGGCTGGATTTTTAGTGGGTCGCGAGGCTGCGCGGATGATGCTTCCCAGGAAACGTGGCACGATTTTATTCACAGGTGCAACGGCGAGCTTACGCGGTGGAGTCGGCTTTAGTGCCTTTGCGGGCGGCAAGGCTGCGCTCAGAGCGCTTGCTCAAAGCATGGCACGCGAGTTTGGTCCGCAAGGCTTGCACGTCGCGCATATTATTGTGGATGGTGTGATTGACTCTGAACGGGTACGCACGACGCAACCTGAACGGGTAGCGGCCTTAGGCCCTCAAGGTTTGGTTGAGCCTTCGAGTATCGCGCAGGCGTATCTTTGGTTGCATGAGCAGCGCCCAGATGCCTGGACCTTCGAACTTGATTTGCGCCCGGCAACTGAAAAGTGGTGATTGAAATTTAAAGAATCCAAAGGTTTCAGAGGGCTTCAGATTTAATTTTTTTAGGAAATGATTGATGAAAGTTATAAAGAATTTATTGGCGATTATGGCGCTGGTGTTTTTATCCTCTGCATTGCAGGCGCAGGATAAATGGCCGACACAGCCCGTCACATTTATAGTGCCATATTCCCCTGGGGGCCCGACTGATATCATGGCTCGACTGTTATCCGTACCTTTAGGTGCCAAGCTGGGTACAACGGTCGTCGTCGAAAATAAAGCGGGTGCAAGCGGTAACATTGGTAGCGCAATGGTGGCGCGTGCCAAGCCCGACGGTTACACGATTTTGCTCGCAGCAAGCGGCAACATGACAATCAACCAAATCCTGTTCAAAAATTTAAACTACGATCCCATTAAAGACTTTGCGCCAATTATTCAAATTTCAAAATTCCCACTGGTGCTTGAAGTCAAAGTCGATTCGCCCATCAAGACCTTGCAACAGTACATCGACTATGCAAAGGCTAATCCGACTAAAGTCAGTTTTGGCTCTGCAGGCCATGGCTCACCCCAACACCTATGTCCTGAGATTATCAAACACATGAGCGGAGCACCAGTACAGCACGTTCCGTACAAGGGCGCAGGCCCGGCTGTGAATGATTTGATGGGTGGCCAGATTTTTAGTATGTGCGACATCATGGCAGGATCGATCAAATACATTCAAGGGGGTCTGTTGCATCCTATTGCGGTTACGACAAAAACGCGTTCACCCGTGTTGCCCAACGTGCCCACTATGGATGAGACTGGGTTGGCAGGATTTGATTACTACGCGTGGCACGGTATTGTGGCGCCAAGCGGTACGTCTGATGCCATTATTCAAAAATACAATAAAGCCTTGAATGAGATGTTTGCCGACCCTGAGTTTAAAAAGCGCTGGGAAGGGATTGGAAGTGAGATTGTGGCGGGTTCTCCGAAGGAGTTTGGTGAATTGATCGTCTCTGAAGCTGGCCGCTTGGGTGCGCTGGTCAAAGGTTTGGGCGTGCAGCTCGATTAAGGCCTAAACCTTTTGGATTTTTAGGCACTTGTTTCGTTTTTAATGGATATGCGATGACGACTTCTTCAAAAAATAATGCTGTTGCAGATAACGTGGTACGGCCAATTTCGCGCTTCGCAATCCCCGCGCTCACGGATCTGCCAGATGATGTCCGCGAAAAAATCCTTGCGGTGCAAGAGAAGTCGGGCTTTGTACCGAATGTGTTTTTAGTTTTATCGCGTAGGCCGGATGAGTTTCGTGCGTTTTTCGCTTATCACGACGCCTTGATGGTTAAAGACACTGGTAGTTTGACCAAAGCCGATCGTGAAATGATTGTGACGACCACGAGTGCTAAGAACAATTGTTTATATTGTGTGATGGCGCACGGCGCAATCTTGCGGATTTATGCAAAAAATCCGTTAGTTGCCGATCAAGTTGCGGT
>JBAXLV010000012.1:0-14293 GCA_037134635.1 Alcaligenaceae bacterium | reverse complement strand
TTTGTAAAGCCGCCTTTGTTGCCCCATAAATTAATGCACGAGGCAAGCCTGTATGACCCGAAATACTTGCGATCATCGATATACCACCATGCCCCCGCTCAAGCATGTACGGCACAACCACTGACAAGCCGCGATACATACTCACGACATTTACATCAAAACTTTTTTCTACTCGCTCAAGATCGATTTGCCAACAATGGGTAGGGTCGTAACGCGCAGCTCCGAGTACAACCAAATCAATATGACCCAAGCGTTCAAGCACCTGCGTCAGGGCCACGGGCCAGGCATCACTCTGCGTAACGTCTAAGGGCACGACATGAGCGTTTGCGTGCGCTTGCGCAACCATCGCTAATTGCTCTGCACGTCGAGCAGAAACCGCCACGTACGCCCCAGCCTGCAGTAAGGCCTGCGCTAGCGCGGCTCCGATGCCGCTCGAGGCACCGACCAACCAGACCCGCTTACCCGCCCACGATGTAATAGGGCTATTCAGCGCTTTCATCATGGGGCCTTCGGCGCAACGCGCTTACGAAAAAACAAGGTGACCTCGCCCAAGTCAATGCCAAATTTTGACATTGTTGAGCGATTCATCATGGATGACTCATCCATTTGCCACATCCAGTCATCAAAATTCACTAGGTATTCTTTTCCATCAACGGGCAAGCGCATGACATAGGTCCAACGCAAGGCGTTACCCGACACCCGACCCGTTGCAACCCCAACGACGTCATCAGCTGTTCCTTGCCAGGTACCATCCGCCTGACGTTTGAGCGTCCAGACGCGTCGCTGTTGCTCACCGTCAGAATAGACAAACCGCTCGTCTAAGGTGCCTTCATTTGCACTGACCCAGGTCGCCTGAATTTCTACATTAAACCGGCGTGCGACCTCACCGCTACGCTTCTGAAAAATTCCCCAGGCATCAATCGTTCCATTAAAAAAGCTGGGTAATTCAAGCGAAGGTTTCTCGGCAGCATAATGCGCCACATCCACACTGCCACAGGCGGTCAACAGCGCGGCCGTTGCCGATGCTACTAGGGATTTCAGTTTCATCATGATTCCTTTTGAATTTGCACTCTCGTCAGAAAATCGCGAAAGGATTGTGAAAATAGAGCGAACATCGCCAAACACTTAAACAGAAAAGGCAAAAACACATAAAGCAAGGTCAAGGCTGACGCAGACTCAGTGTTGCCGGGTCGATAGTCAAAAAATTGCAGCGCTGGCAATGCAAACCCAGCAGCCAAGGCCAGTGCGAACTTGCCGATCAAAACCCAGATCCCGAAATACAAACCCGTGTTTTGCTGGTAATTCGGTGGAATCGCGTCGGCCAACATAGCAGGCGGCAATGCAACATCTGCTCCCAAACCGGCACCAGCAAGCGCACACACTGCACTGTAAAAAAAGACATCACCGGCGCCCACCCAATAGGCACTCAAAAGCGACAGGCCCGCCAAACCACTACCCCAGCACCAAGCACGCGCTTTACCCACTCGGTCAGCCAACTTCACCCAGACTGGCAAGGTCAACATGCCCACAAAAAAATAGATCCCCAAAAACAATCCAGCCTCTTGCGGCGCCTGCACAACATCATCTATAAAAAACAAGACTAGGGTCGCCGGAATGGCCACTGAGATCGCATTCAGCAAATAAAAAAGTAAAACGCGGCGCACTGCGATCGGTGCTAACGCTTGGCGCCAGGCGCTAGCACCTTGAATGCTCGCCACCTTGGGTGCAGGGGCTCCGCGTAGTGTGATAACAAGCGCAATCACTAACAACGCCACAAAAATCCAGGCAAATAATTTATACCCCGTTCGCGGCCCGAGCTGCGTCACCCAAAGTACTGGCAGCACTGAGGCCACAACGACCCCCACCAAGCCAAATGCCTCACGCCAGGCCGTGACGCGAGACCGTCCAGCAAGGTCGTCTGTCAAACGTGCGCCCCAGGTGAGATAACACACGCTTAACAAGCTGTGCCCGCCGTATACCAAGACCAACGCACCGCTCAACCAAAACAGCAAGCCGGTCTGAGACCAGACTGGAGGCGTAAACAAAAGTACAAACCCCACCGCCAACAAACAGGCAGCCGCGACCATGACATACCGCCAACCGTTTTGATGCCGCTGAAGTCGATCGACGAAACCGCCAATCCATGGATCTTGCGCCGTATCAAGCAGGCGGGTAAAAAATAAAACAGCCCCAAGTGCCCCTAACTCAAGCCCCAGCACATCACCATAAAACTTGGGCGCGATCATATAGATCGGCATCATTGCCATCGCCAAAGGTAGCCCCAGAGCGGCGTAACTCAACAGACCCAGCGGTTTCACTGCCGCCCGCCTAACAAAGCTTGACGCAAACCCGGCTCGCTGGTGCGCGGATCAAGCCAAATGGCAAAAAAGTATTTGGCCAACTCGTCTTCGATTTTTCCAGTTTGCTGCTGGCGATGAAAAAACACCGCGCCCTGTCCGGGGTGATACACGCCCGTAATTGAATCCCCGGGTAGCACGTCGGGTAGCACGCGTTCGAGTGCAGCGCGCCATTCTTTAGTTTGTGTCGCTGGCATTTGAAGTTTTTGCATTTCGTCCAAAGATGCTTGTACCAACTTTGCACCGAGGATTTCACGCGAGTAAGTCAGCGACAAGGCAAAGGGTTCGTCCGCTGCGTAGCGTCCGAGTGGTGCCCATAATTGGGCCTGGTAAACCGAAAAACCGAAACGACTAAATTGGCCCTGTCCAACTAACTGCCCGTTGGGCAATGGCGGCGTCAGACCACTCGCCGATACGACTCCGAGTGTCGCCCACAGCAAAAACAGGGTACCTATAAATTTGCGCAAAGTGTCCATTGCTTGACGTCCGTTCGTTGTTCTCTAAAACCTGCTTCGCAATACGCGAGATACATTCGCCAGATTCGGATGAACGCATCGTCATAACCCTGTTCGCGAATCGATGAAATGGTTGTTTCAAATTGCTGCGCCCAACGCTTTAGCGTCTCAGCGTAATCAAGACCAAACGACAAGGTGTCATGCACACGCAAATTCACCGCGGCGCATTCTTTTTCAAAGCGCGCAGGACTTGGCAACATGCCGCCCGGAAAAATATATTGTTGAATAAAATCTGTGCCGCGTCGATAAGCGTCAAAGCGTTGATCCTGGATATCAATGGTCTGCACAACCGCGCGACCACCTGGTTTCAGGCAACGTGCAAGCATTTGAAAATAACTTGGCCAGTGCAACAGCCCTACTGCTTCAAACATTTCGATCGAGACAATATGATCAAACTGTTCTGGAACATCGCGATAATCCTGCAAGCGTAGCGTGACACGCTCAGTGAGCCCAGCCTCATGCATACGTTTTGTTGCCCACTCAAGCTGAGCATCCGAAAGCGTAATGCCAACCACGTTCAAACCGCGCTGAGCCGCCCGCTCTGCGAACCCGCCCCAGCCACAACCCACTTCAAGGATGGTCTGACCAGCAGTCGCCTGCAACTGATTCAAAATTCGATCGTATTTCGCCTCTTGAGCAGCCTGCAGCGTTCGAGTCAAGTCTGCTTCGAACCAGGCCGCCGAATACGTCATCGAGGGATCTAACCACAGCCGATAAAAAGCGTTGCCCACATCGTAGTGGCTCAAGATATTGCGACGGCTACCCCGACGGCTATTATCTTTTAGCACCCAGTGCGACAACTTTTTAAGCAACAACGCCCACCAGTGACCGTTCACCGCCTCTGATACTTGTTCGTTCCGCAGGGCCAAGGTAAACAAAGACAAAAAATTCGGTGAGTCAAGCCAACCTCGTCGCAAGCTTTCAGCAAACCCCACATCACCCTGACGCAAGATGAGCCCGGCGGCACGCCAATCATGAATCTGCAGTTCTGCATGCAAGGACGTACCCGTTTGTCCTAACTGCAAACTCGATCCCTGAGGGTCAATGAGCTTGAGAGAACCCTGCGTGACTCGCCTCAACAGTCGAACCAATAAGCGTCCTGACCAACGCATACGCGTTGAGTCAAATGAGAGTTGCTGTTCATTCAGATTCATTCGTGAACCTTAAAGTTATGAGTAATCTCGTCTTTTGGTAGAGACGGAACTGATCGATACTTTGCCCCTTGGCGCCAAAGTTTAAAAGCTTGAATATGAATTCTGAGCATCACCCCAAATGTCATCATGGGCATCGTGAGCAGCGCGCCCAGCAACCCGCTGACGCTTAACGGCTGTGGCTTGACAACAATCGCAGTGCGCAATAAAGGTAAATGCTCGGTTTCATCATCAAAATAATCAATCGCTAAACGCGGCTGCCCGACGCGCTCGTCAAGCTCAAACTGGTAACGCCCCTGCACATCGCAAAAAGGTGACACATGAAAAACTTTCTGACATGCCAGATTTGAGCTCGAGTCAATCGGGACTAAATTTTTTGTAGTCAGTACATATTGATGACGTTGACCAAAGGTATTGTTCACTTCAGCCAACACGGCCCTGAGCAGCCCCTGTCGATCATGAATCAGCCAAAAACTCACGGGATTAAACACATAGCCAAACACGCGTGGGAAACATTGCAACCAAACTGCGCCAAGTTCAAAGCGTACTTCGCTCGCGTCTAAAACACCGGCAATCCATTGCATCAGATCTGAACCATCTCGAGCACCATGGTCGCGCGCTCTAAAACTCACGGGTCTCGCGCATTCATAACCAAACAACCAATTCGTGTAGCCGTCCAGGTCAACGGGTCGATCCAGACGCACGCGCAAGCAGAACACTCTGTACACAAAACGATGTACAAACGGGCGCAGTCGTGCGTGCATCACACGTCCCTGGCATAACAAGAGTGACGCCTCAGTCATAGATCGCCGTCCACGGTGGAGTCACCCCAAAGTCGCGCGCGACGCGCAGGCCGGATTTCAAGCCATCCTCGTGAAAACCATAGCCGGTCCAGGCACCGCAAAACCAAGTCCGTTGTCGTCCTTGCAGCGTTACCAAGGATTTTTGCGCGCGGCTCGCTGCCTGATCTAACACGGGATGCTGATACGAAAAACGCGCCAAGACTTTATCTGGATCGGGCGTCTGATGCGGATTGAGCGTCACGATCACTGGGGTCTTAAACGGCAAGGGTTGCAGTTGATTGATCCAATAACTCACAGCGACCGGACTCGCCCCGCCTTGCCCACCTTCTGACATATAGTTCCACGCTGACCAGACCTTTGAACGTCTTGGCAACAACGCTATATCCGTATGCAAAACAGCCTCATTGGATTGCACATGAAAGGCCGACAGCACTTGGCGCTCGGCAGGTGTCGCATCGAGCAAAGCGAGCGTAGTTGGTGCATGACAGGCCATCACCACGGCATCAAAATGTTCTACCCCATGAGAAGACGTAATACGTACAGAGTCAGCACTTCGGCTCACTTGCGTTACCGGACAAGCCAAGCGGGCATCTGAAATTCGGGCCAACAGGGCGCGAACATAGACCTGCGATCCCCCTAAAATGGTTTTCCATTGGGGGCGATCTTTAATTTGTAATAAGCGATGATTTAAACAAAAGGCCAAAAAAGTCTCGGCTGAAAAATCAAGGACTGCGCTGACTGGTGTCGACCAAATTGCTGCCGCCATCGGAAGCAAGTACCAGTCTTGCATGGCTTGCGCATAATTCTCGCGTTTGAGCAATGCACCGAGCGTAATCGGTGCGACGCGCGCTTCTGCCAAGTAGCGTTCAGCCTCACGATTAAAACGCAAGATATCGTAAAGCATTCTTAAAAATCGTGGCCGCAAAAAATTGAGTGGCTGTGCAAAGACGGTACTGAGATCCGTACCTGCCCACTCAAGATCGGGCTTCTGTAGCGATACGCCAAACGACATTTCACTGGCGTGCACCGGCACACCAAGGTGCGCCAAGAGCGGGACTAGATTCGGATAGGTCAGATCATTGTGAACTAAAAACCCTGTATCAACTGGGTGCGTGATCCCTTCCAAGGTCACATTCACTGTATTTGAATGACCACCGAAATAGTCCCCCGCTTCAAAAAGCGTGACCTGATATTTTTGGGCCAACAACCACGCCGCTGATAAGCCTGCAATCCCAGAGCCGACCACCGCGATGCGACCACCTGGCGCGAGCCCGGTCCGAGAGTTTTGCAAAGCGCTGCTCGTGGTGTGCGCGGCGTCAACCATCATCAGGCGCTCTCAAGACCCAGTAAGCTTTGCCGCAGAGCGGGTCGCTGCGTACCCGCATCAAGCCAGATTGCAGCAAAAGCAGCGGCAAACGCTCCGTCGAGCACCGAGCCAAGCTCTGCAGTCGCAGAAAAAAAACAAACACCCCGACCCGGCTGAAACCAGCCAATCAAACAATCACCCAATCCAACATCCGGCACAATCTGCTCAAGCGCACTGCGCCACGTAACCAGTTGTTCTGCCGACGGGCTGGCTAACCGTTCAATTTCCTGCATTGAGATTGAGACGATCTGCTGTGCAGGCAACTTACGCAGGTATGAGAGAACCAATAAATACGGCTCGGCCGGATCAAAATGACCAGATACAGTGAGCAAGGCAATTTTGTAAAACTTAAAAACACTCCAGCTAAAAATTCCGTGACCGCATTGCGCCCACACCTCGCCAGCCTGCGCACGCAAACTATTTGGCAAGTCTTCTGGCTTAAACACGACAGAAACATCGTCAAAGGGGGCACTTGGGGGCATAATTAAACGTTAGCCTCTAAAACATGAATGATTACTGCCAATATACACTATAAAGTATAAAAAGTTACTATTTAGTAATAAAATGAACTACTCAGAAATCATGCTTTAGTAACTGGCGAAATCCAATGATCGAAACTCCCCCTGCCAAACTGTCATTTAAGAAACAACAACTGCAATTCCGAGAGAATGCAATTCTTGACTCTGTTAACCGGCTCTTAGCTCAAAAAGGGTTTGACCTCATGACCATGGATGAGGTTGCCGCCGACGTTGGCATCGCCAAAGCCAGCTTGTACAAACATTTCGAGTCAAAAGAGCAGTTAGCCGCCGCTTCAATGACGCGCTTGCTTGAAAGTGCCATCGCCATCGCCACTGGGCTACCAGAACACCATTCTGCGCTAGACAAGCTCAAAGCGGTCGTGCGCTGGGCGGTGACAGAGCACTTGGGCGGCACAATGCCTTTACTACCCTCGACTCGGTCGAGCATCCAGCAGGCATTACTGAGCTACCCTCCCTACATTGAGCGCCTCAGTGCACTCACCGAGCAACTTGGCGAGTGGATCGAACAGGCCCAAACTCAAGGCACTTTAGCGGCTTCGCTGCCCGGCGAGGTCATTCTGTACACCATCTTCGCTCGCTCTTGCGATCCGGTGTCAGATTTTTTAAAAATGGGTGGCGCATTCTCTGACCAGGATATTGTTGACCTTGTGATCCACACCACTTTCGAAGGCATGACGAGACAATCTTGACCCACCCAAAGGGGAAGTGCGTGCCACGCATCGGCTAGAATCAATTTCTTTTTTACGGATGCGTTATGTGGTTTAAGAATCTTAAGTTATTTCGTCTAGCACCTACTTGGACGTGGACCGCAGCCCAACTTGACGCACTGCTTGCGAAAGAACAATTTGTCTCAGCTGGGGCGGCAGCCCCCCTTTCAATTGGCTGGATTCCCCCTCGTGAAGAAGATGTGCGCTTTGCGTACAGTGTCGGTCGCCAAATTCTCTGCGCCTATCGCACTGAAAAAAAACTACTCCCCGCTTCGGTGATCAATCAGTTTGCCAAAGTGCGTGCGCAAGAACTCGAAGATCAACAAGGCTTCAAACCAGGCCGTAAACAAATGCGCGACCTCAAAGAAGAAGTCACGCAAAGCTTGCTGCCGCGCGCGTTTAGTCTCGCGCGTGATACTCGGGTCTGGATCGATCCGGTCAATCATTGGCTCGTCATCGATACGGCGTCAAGCTCAAAGTCTGAAGAAATCCTCACGGCTTTAGGTAAAGCGATTTATCCGTTTCCAGTTGAGCCGGTTCAGGTCACGATCAGCCCCGCCGCTGCGATGACCGATTGGGTACTGAGCGGACATGGACCGACAAACTTTTCTGTGGATCAAGATGCCGAACTGCGGGCGGGCGGCGACAAAGCTGCTGCGGTACGCTATGTCAAACATGCACTCGACAGCGACGATATTCAAAAACACATCAAAGCAGGCAAACAATGCACGCGCCTGGCCCTCACCTTCAATGACCGTATTTCTTTTGTCTTGACTGAAAATCTAGATATCAAGCGCGTCGCGCCTCAAGACATTTTGGATCAATCCGAGCAAAATATGCCTGTCGATGCCAATGAACAGTTTGACGGCGACTTGACCTTGATGTGTGCCGAACTCAACCAACTGCTTTCTGGGTTACTAGATGCCCTTGAAGAAAAAGTCTTAACCGTCAAAGCGGCTTAAGCCTAGATCGGGAGAATCGCATGGACCTCATGATTAACAGCAAAGTTTTAGAGACCGTCGAAGGCGGCGTCTTACTTGAGGTTCGTGCCGATGATTTACACGTACAGGCCTTCGTCGTTGTCGCGCCCGTTGACATGGAGATCGTCGAACGTTTGGTGCCCATCAGCGTATTTGAGAGCGGCGTGCAAATTCACGTCTCCGGCGTCAACACGGAGAGCGACGTCGTTGAACAAATCGTACAAATACTCGAAAATATGGACCCGAACGATGTTGTCGTTTTTTTGTGCGAAAACACAATTGCGTATGGCGAAAGTTTAGCAACACTCGGGCTTAAGCACTAAAGCGCTCATACAGGCGGATACAAACGCCACCAATGGGTCGCAGCTAGCCTGACCGTCTCGGTCTGCACGTGCTGCGCAAATTCAAATGCTGCTCCGTAGATTGTTTCATCCGGAAACTCTGTCACAAGCTTAACTCCCACGCTTTGACGATCGTTTTGTGACAACATGCATGCGATTCCATGCTTCATATCAAAATCGCCTAGCCCTGCGTACGACTCGTAGCGCATCATTTGACGACGATTAAAATCTGCGAGACCCGACACCTGCGACAAGTCTTGAGTCAAGGCTTCAAGCCAGTGCAAGGCAAGCGCTTTGAACTGAGCCTGATAGCGCACGATCAAAAAGAAACCTTTCGGAATACTCCAGCTTGAAAACCCCCGCGGAACATAGCCCGTCAACGGTCTTGTCCACTCGTGCGCGGGATACCCATGCAAACTCACGTGCGATTGAGCACCGGTGAGCGCGATCGCCCGCCTACGCCCTTCTGCCTCGAACCAGGGCGCTTGCTCGCGATACTCTAGATCGTCACCCAAGCCCGTATAGCGTGCGGCGTGATGCATGTGTTGTGGATGAATCGAACGATATTGCGCGAAGAGGGCGTACCCGTCAGGATTCTCAAGCGGTACTACAGCGAAATGAGCCTGGGGTTGCGTCGCCAACCAGCGCGCGCCTCTAAGCGCACCAACGACACCCGAAGCCTCGTTCGCATGCTGCCCACCCGTCACTACGATGGCGGGTAAGGTTCCCAGCCGATGCAAACCGTCGACGACACGACCCTGGCGCGATTGAAATTCAAAAGTCTGCGCCTCGATACTCTTCAATACGTGTCTGATTTCCGTAGCCGAAATAGGCGCTTGGCAACTGCTCAGCGTATCAGCGACACTTTCGCCATCGCGCTGATACTCTTTTTCTAAGGCAGGCAGCGCCGCACCCACCGGATACTTGTTGATCTTTATGCGAACTTGATCGAACCCGACACGGATGTCAGGGACAATTTGCCCTGGCTGTAAACCGCGATCGCCTGAGGGTCTTTTCGAGTAAAGCTGAAAAAATTCGAGTACGGCAAAATAAAGATCTTCGTGCAAAGCTTCGTAGGTACTTAAGATGAGCTGTCCCTGCGTATCAAACGTTTCGGTACCGGGTAGCTCGACACGCAGCACGAGTCTCTCAAAATATGGCTCGGTATCGCCCCAAGGGTGTTGCAACACCCATTGCATGATCCTTTGAAAGGCCTGCTCAAACTCAGTCTGGAACGATTCCGCGTAAATCACTTTTTGTGAAACTGGGTCAGTCACTCGCAGATAACCTGTGGGACACAGCGCTTGAACTCCTAGAGTCGCATCGTTCTTGAGAACATTCGGCGCCAATACCGAACAGACTTGACTCGCTCCACTACGGTCGGTCAGCGTTACTTGGTATGCAGGCTGAGCTGTTACAACAACATCTCTTTGCGCAGCCCAAGAAAGCGCAACCTCAGGCATCACACTTTCTAAAGGATAAGCTTCCAGCAAAAACCGACGCGGATCGGCACAAACATGCACGGGATACTCGATGTGCACTGAAACTAGATTGCTAGCGTCAACGTCTTCTAGAAAGGCGCAAAGTAGTGGCTTATAGGCGCTGCGGATCTTTGCCCGTACACCCTGCTGTTCGAGCGTCGAGGCAAGCCGTTGACGCGCCTGAACACCTTCGAACAACCAAACATCTACCTCGCAATGAACCCATTGACTGAGGCGGGGGTCAGACAAGAACTTTGCTGAGGTGAGGTCGAGTGCATGTTCATAAACTGGCAGCATCGCATTTAACCTCAGCACGACTACTCAAGTGCTTTTTTTGGCTACGTGGGTCACGAACAGCGCTAGGACACCTACCGCCATGACGCTTAAAGAAATATAAACAGCACCCTTACTAATCGCGTACGTCACACTTGAATACGTTAGATACGCACAGGTTAAACAAAATAGAATCGGCGTCAGAGGATATAACGGCACTTTAAATGGACGCTCAACTTGCGGATCTTTAACGCGCATGACAAAGAGTGATACACCCACTAAAAATAAAAATCCCCAAAATACGGGTGCCGTAAATTCGACCATGACCTCAAAGCCATCGGTATAACCAATCCCAAGCCCGATCAAGGCCAAACTCAAAATTGATTGCACCCAATAGGCCGCTACCGGCGAACCACGCCCAGCATTCCAGTTACCCATGAAGCGCAAGGCCGGCCAATCTTGACCTAAGGCGTAGTTCGTTCTTGCCCCGACAATCATCGTTGCATTAATACTAGTCAACGCAGACACCGCTACGAAAATACCGAGCGCTTTTTCACCCCACGGACCAAAGGCCTTACCCATCAGATCGGCAGCAACCGCTTTACTGCCGGCTAATCCCGACAATCCCAATCCGGAAAGCACCGCAATATTAAAGACCAGGTAGATCAAGGTCAGTATAAGGATACTGATCACGATGACTGGCACGATCGCGCGTTTGCCCCCTCGCACCTCTGCCGAGATATAGGCGGCTTCGTTCCAGCCCCCGTAAGTCAGAAGAACAAACACCATCGCTAGCCCAAAAATCCCCAGGCTAGGCGATGATGAGAACAGCGCAGGTGAAGCAGGTGCATCACCCGCCAAGGCAAACCCCGCGACGGCAACACACAAAAGCCCTGTTACTTCAATTATGGTCAGGCAAGTCTGCACCCACGAGGCCGCATTCAGGCCAACCAAGTTGATCAGCGTCAAGACCAAGACAACCCCAACGGCCCAGATCGCGGTGGAATGTGCGCCCAAGTTCACCACTTTACTCATGTAGTCGCCAAAGACAAAGGCAAGCAAAGCAATCGAACCTGTATTGATCACCGTCGCTTTGGCCCAAGCATACAAAAACGATGCAGGCTTGCCAAAGGCGCGGGCTAAGAAATGATAATCACCTCCTGCATGAGGATAAGTGCTCGCAAGCTCGGCATAGCAAAGAGCACCCGCTAACGAAATCACACCGCCCAAAACCCAAGCCACAATCAACCATCCAGCATCACCCGTGACGCCAGCGACCATCGAAGGTGTTTTAAAAATACCCGCACCAATCACAATGCCAACAATAATGGCGATTGCACTAAAGGCGCTAAGTTGCTTGGTTGGCAGAGCGTTTGTTGTTGTCGAAGAGGTCATTATTGTGCACGGGTACCCGTAATCGAATAGAGTGCCGAGTTTTCAAGTACTTGACCTGAAAATTCATTACCATTGAGCGTCACATCTATAATGCGCGACTGATTGCTGTGATCTAAAAAAGTAAATTTCAGTCGGTTACCACTGAGCGTTGCACCCAAAATCGGTTGGCTCTTGCCATACAGATTGAGAACGCCACCGACCCGTTGATAACGTTGCGTCAGTTCAAGCGTAGCTTGCTGCTGAGAGCCTTCCATTCCTTTTAACGTCCATTTGCCGGCCGCGTTTCCAGGCACTATCCAGAAATAGCCCTGTGCATAGCCAGTTCCGACCGTATCATCAGGCTCCCAGTCACCCATATTGAACGAATTGGTCACGACGCGCGTGCCCGGGGCCATTTTTAAAATCGTGGGGCGAATTTTCAAGTTCAAGTCGGGCAATAGATACATTGTCACCACGGTCGCCTTAGAAAAATCTTCAACAAAAATATCGCCATTAATAATTTTTACTTTGTCCGATACCCCTGCTCGCTCAGTATTACGTCTCGCAAGTTCAGCCATTTCTTTGTTGTATTCAATACCGAACGCCGTTGCGCCAAAGTTCTTAGCGGCTGCAATCGCAATCTTGCCATCACCCGCTCCTAAGTCATAGACGATATCCGTCGGCTTAACTTTTGCAACTTTCAACATGGCGTCAGCCACGGCATCGTTGGTAGGTACCCAAATCACATCCTTACCGCTTTGACCGACACGCGGTTCGTACTTTTCATCACCTAATTTGGTCGACTCAGCCGATTGCGCCAGCACCGGGCTAATCGTTAGCGCGGCAGCGACCAAAGAAAAACTCAAGAGAACGCGAAGTTTCATAGGCACCTCAATCTAGAAAGTTAAACAGAAAGAACGTAACAGTCGGTAAGTTAGCCAGCCTTGGACACACTTGCACCAAACTGGGCACCGGCCCAACCCTCGATATGCTTAATGATATTGGCATAATCCTTTGGCCCATCGCCCTGCCCAATGGCAAACGATAAAAACTGTCGGGCGGCTGGGCTCACCGTCATGGGCACCCCGAGTTTTTCAGCCTCTTCAACGCAGAGTTTGATATCTTTGTGCAGCAGGTCGGTAGTGAAACGCGTCGGAAACTCACGATTCAAAATACACTGCGGCACTTTTTCTTGTGTAATAAACGAGCGACCACTTGAAACGTTAATGACGTCTAGCATCGTTTTTGCATCTAGTCCTGCTTTGGCGCCATAGACTAGAGTCTCACAACTTGCCACAATATTGACCGCGCAAAGTGTGTTGTTAATGATTTTCATGGTCTGGCCTAAACTTGGCGCTTCACCCAGATAGAAAATGTTTGTACCTAGTACCGACAACAGAGGTTTGGCTTGCTCAAACGCGCTTGAGGGACCCGAAGCCATAAGCGTTAACGTGCCTTTTTCAGCACCTGTCGTGCCCCCACTCACGGGTGACCCGACCCATTGAATGTTCTTTGCAGCAACGCTGGCGGCAACGGCGTCTGTCACAGAGGGCCCGGTTGTCGATAAATCCACGATAATTTTTACCGACTTACCATGCACCACACCCTGAGCCCCCAGCACGACGCTTTGCACAATTGACGGCATGGGGAGGCAGAGCAACACAAACTCGACCTCATCGGCCATCGCTTGGGCACTCGCGGCAACGCGTGCCCCTTTTTGCTGCAAGCGTGCCAAGGCCTGAGGATTATTATCAAACACGACCAGCTCATGACCTGCCGCCAAAAACCGGTTGCCAAAATGATGCCCCATGTTACCGAGACCAATCAAACCTAGCTTCATTATTTTATGTCTCCGGATATGATTATTATGGTGATCTAGGCTGCCGCAGAGGGATCCCCGAGCACCACGGACTCGTATGCATGCAAGGCGGTGGCCCCACCTGTATGCAAGAACAACACATTATCGGTTGGCTTGAAGTAACCCTTGCGACTTAACCCAATCAGGCCAGCCATGATTTTCCCGGTATAAACCGGATCCAACAAAATCGCCTCGGTACGCGCCAGCATTTGCACGGCCTCAACCATTGCAGGATTTGGTACCGAGTATTTGGGCCGCCACCAGTCACCAAAACTCAAGACCGCTTCGCGTGGCACCTGAATCTTGACTCCTAACAAATCAAGAATTGCTTGTGCCTCTTTATGCACCAACGGATCCTGATCGGCCGGATCTCGACTCACGCCAATACCAACCAATGGGATTTGAATGTTGTTACCGAGAAATCCCGCCACCAGGCCACCGTGTGTGCCTGAGCTTCCAGAACCCACCACAAAGTGATCCATGGGCTGACCCATCTGTAACAGCTGCTGTTGCAGTTCTTGCGCGCAGGCCACATAGCCGAGGCCCCC
>JBAXLV010000011.1:0-14744 GCA_037134635.1 Alcaligenaceae bacterium | reverse complement strand
GTTGACCACCACCAACTGCGCTGAAGCAATACGTTTAGCATCTGCCGGCGTCGGGTCAAAGACGTGAGCGTCGGCATTTGGACCCACTAACGATGTGACCTCCACTTGCGACCCACCGACTTCACGAACCATATCCGCCAAAATTGAGAAGCTCGCGACGACTTTTAGGGGTTGAGCGAAGGCGAAGGAGGACAGCAAACTGAATAAGCAAGTCGTTAGAATTTTTCGCATAGACATATCCAAGGTCAAGACACTCAGGCCTCTTTGTGCTGATGTGCCGGAAACCACAGCAACCGAAGACTGTCACGCGCACCCAAACAAAGCGAGAGCACATACAAAGCACCTGCGAACAAAACAATGGCGGGACCCGAAGGGACATTGGCGTGATACGAAATCAATAGCCCCACTGCCCCACTAAAGGCCCCTAACGCGGCGGCTAACAAAGCGCGCGCCACCACCCCGACACACCAAAACCGCGCTGCCGTTGCCGGCAACATCAGCAAACCAACCGCCATCAAGGTCCCAAGCGCTTGAAAAGCAGAGACCAGAGTCAATACCACCAACAGCATGAAAAACTGATGTACGAGACCACCATGCCCACCTACTGATTTTAAAAAAGCTGGATCAAAACACTCGACCATCAAGGGGCGCCAAATGATGGCAAGCCCAAACAAGGTCACACTTGACGCACCCGCAATTAATAACAAGGATTCGCCATCAATGGCCAGAACACTACCGAAGAGAAAGTGCAACAAATCCACTTTGCTTCCGGCGGTTGCGATCAACATCACGCCAAGCGCTAAGGTAATCAAATAAAACGAAGCAAAGCTTGCATCTTCTTTTTGTGGTGTCCAGCGCGACACGCCCGCGGCAAGCAACGCCATCAGCGCCGCGGCAACAAAACTGCCCAAGGTCATGGCGGGCAAAGAAAGGCCAAAGAAAATAAAACCCACGGCAGCCCCAGGCAAAACTGCATGTGCGATGGCATCACCTGCCAAACTCATGCGACGCAATACCAAAATCGTGCCAATCGGCCCACACGCCAACCCGATTGCTACGCAGGCCACCAAAGCCCGACGCATAAAGCCATATTCAATGAAGGGTTGCAAAAACCATCCATGCAAAAACACGAGTCCGTCAGAAAGCATCAGCGCACCATTCCTACACCATCAGGTCTGGCACACCACGGTGCTCGCTCGTCCCAATATTCGGATGTCTGTCGCGCACGCGATATATTTTCTGGCGTAAGCGCTTCCACGCTTTGGCCCCACGCAATCACTTCGCGAGCCAATAAAAGCGTCTGAGGGAAATGCGTGCGTACCATACTCATGTCATGCAAGACGGCAATCACGGTACGCGCTTGACGATGCCAGCCCAGTACGACCTCTAATAAATCCTCAGCGGTACGTGTATCGAGTGCATTGAAGGGCTCATCAAGCAAAATAATTGCAGCATCTTGCATCAGTACACGCGCAAACAACACGCGTTGTAGCTGCCCAACCGATAGTTCGCCGATAAAACGACGCTCAAATCCAACGAGACCCACTGCAGCCAACGCTTGCGTTGCACGCGTACGCATCTGGTCTGTCACGCGACTAAAACTTTTAAACTCGCGCCAGGCGCCGAGCAAGACTACATCCAAAACGCGAACTGGAAACTCTCGATCAATTAAAGATTGTTGCGGCAGGTAGGCAACTGCAGCGCTTTGCGCTTGGCCAAAATGGATCGATCCTTCAACCGCCTGAAGCTGGCCCGATAATGCGCCGAGCAAGGTACTTTTTCCCGCGCCATTTGGTCCCACCACGGCAGTCAGTGACCCCGGTAGAAAACGCCCCGTCACGTGATGCACAGCGGGATGCCCTTGGTAAGCAATCGTCAGATTATTAATCTCGATTGCGGCCGATACAGTCGGTGCGGGCGGACGATTAGACATCCCGTACAAGGGCCCAAGCAACGGCTAGCCATAAAAGGCTCAGCGCGATCAGTGAAGTCAAAAGCCTGGCCCAAACGCTCGACAAAATAGGACTGATCTCAAATCGCCCACGCGATAAGCGGCTATGGCCAGGTGCGTGGCTGTGATCGTGATGGTGGCTGTGATCGTGCACTGCCGCAGTTTGCGTTGACGCCGGTTGCATGGCTTAGACTAAGTTGAAGACTCAGAGTATTTGCTTGAATTTAGATAATGATAATACAATATCATTATCAATGCTTGAAGCCGAGCTCACCTACACTAGCGGCTTGCGGCACCTTTATTTTAAGAACCAACCTATGGAACGATCGACCGTTCAACGCTCTGCCATCCGCGATGCTTTACATCGTGCAGGGCGCCCCTTACTGGCGCAAGAGGTGCTTGTCATGGCCTGCGAAACCGTGCCACGCATCGGGATCGCCACGATCTATCGCAACTTAAAAACGATGGTGGATGAAGGCTTGCTCAGGCAGGTGGTTCTGCCCGGAGAAAACCCACGTTTTGAGCTATCTGGCCATGGACACCACCACCACTTTCAGTGCAATCAATGTCAAAAAGTATTTGACATCCACTCTTGTCCAACAGATTTGGCCAACCTCGCCCCAAAAGGCTTCACAGTCGAAGATCACGACCTGACTCTCTACGGTCGCTGTAAAAACTGCTAGTCAACTCTAAAGCGCCTGCAGCAAACGCGTCACCGTATTTTCAAAAAAAGTATCCAGTGTCAGTGCCTCTTTATTACCACCCACGGTAAACGGCAAAACAACAACAGGGACTTTCGCGCGCTCACTAAACCATTTTGACGGCGCATCACTCATATAAGCTGCAGTCAGAATCATTCGGCCTTGTAGCTGGCTTTGACGCTGCAACACTGTGCTGAGATGTGCAACTGAAGGATCCATACCGGGGGAAGATTCCAACGTACCCACCTGTATCAAGCCGAGCCAGGCGTTGAGATAAGTAAACCCATCGTGTTGCACCCAGATATTGACCCCCCGCAAAGGCTTTGCCGCATCAGCCCATCGGTCTATATTCGCTTGCCATCTCGATAAAAAACTTCGCAGACGCTCTTGATAAAAGGCCTGATTCACCGGATCCAGTAAGCTCAGCCGCTCTGTTAACGCGCGTGCAATCGGCAAGAAGTTTCGCGGATCAGTCTGAATGTGCGGATTACCTGCTGCATGTACATCGCCCATACTGCGATCCACAGAAGCTGGGATACCCAGTAATTGCACATGTTCCGCGGCTTCAAACATGCCTGGCTTACCGGGCAAAATATTTGGATTACCTGCATCACGTTGCAAAATTGGCAACCAGCCAATTTCAAGTTCTGCACCCGTGGCAATCAAAAGCTGGGCACCACGCGCGCGTGCCAATAAAGACGGACGCGCTTGAACGCGATGGGGATCTTGCAATGCATTCGTGGCAACATACACTTTGACTTTGTCTGCGCCCAACACTTCTGCCAAGGCGCCCCACTCGGGAACCGTTGCGAAGACGTTTAATTGCGCCTGAACGCGCGTTGTCGCCGACAATAACAACAGAGCACTAAGGGCCAAGCTAAAGACTCTGCACGCTTTAAAAATATTCACGATGCATCCTTTGATTTAAAAGCGATGAGCACCGTGTGCACCCAAGCTCATGACATATTGCAAAAAGAGTTGATTATTGGTTTTACCGGGCCCATAGGTTGTGTCTTGCGCCAGTTGCAATCTGAACAGTGAATATTCAGAATTTGCCCAGTCAAGCATGACCGTGTTTCGCATTGGATTGTAGGATTCGAGCGCTGTTCCGGTCAGCGTGCCTACATTAAAGCCGTATGCTGAAGTACCGCCATAGAGCTGATCAAAACGATACCCTAAACGCCAATTTGGCATGAACTGATAAATGGCTTGCACGTAAAAACCAGTTTGAGTGTTGGTATACGCATTACCCAGGCACGGTATCGCACATGTACCGTAGGCACTTGGACTGGTGATCGAAGCCGAACCTTTTTGAGTATTCCAAAACGCCTCGCCCTGAAGTTTAAAATTTTGACGGTTCGCATTACCGTTAGGCGCCCACTTATAAACGAAGTCAGCAATCAGCACGTTTGTCGAACCCGTGAAGTCGAACGTATCCGTTTCATTCAGCGCAGAAAACCTTGGTCGATCACCCGTACTAGCAGTGACGTACGACAGACCACCCAACCAGGAGGACTCAATCCCGATATCACCCCCCAGCTTTGCAAAAACCGTTCCAAGCCTGGGCTTGTTCTCGTTGTAATTGTTACCATTGGGATAGGACATGCCCTGGCCCACTTCACCACCCAACTTGAGATACATCGTATCAAGTGGGGCGACCCATGAAAACTGAGCACCCGCGTTATTGAGTTGCCCTCCAAAAAATGCTTGATAGGCGAGCGGCAAATCAACGAAGTCCCATTCATGCGGATGTTTATTATTGAGATAACCGACATTTGAAAAGAATTTACCGCCTTTGATTTTTAACCCAGCAGGCATTCCAAGCGTTTCAAAAAAAGCTTCTTCCATCGCCACACTAAAATCTTGACCATTTTGTGAAAGCACTAAGCGTGCTTCTGCGCGAAAAAGGTTATCGACCGTGCCAGCCAGCGAGAGCTCAGTTTCGCCCAACGAAAAACCACGCGGAATATTTTTGGTATCGGATGGAATAAAACCACGTCCCACGGACTCCGGATTTTGACTTTGAGCGGAGTACTTACCATCCAGAATCAACGAGATCTCGGGTGTAATCGGTCCGATCTTAGGCAGAACGATACCTCGACCTAAAGATGAAGGCGGGTTACGCCCTAGATCTGGAGCCGACGCTTGCGCGGCAACGGTCGTCGAAGCAACACTTGTCGCTGCGCCCGACGTTGCCACGCTTGGCGTTGGCGCAACGACGGTTGACGGAACTGCAGCCGTCGCTGCGGCGGGCTGCCGTGCGACCTGTGTATTTTGCTGTTGTAGGGTATTGATTTTTTGTTCGAGCGCATTGATACGCGCTTCGTACGACTGGCGCATGGCCTGAATACTCTCTTGAAGCTTGGCAAGATCGGCGGCTGTAACAGGCGCAGAAGCGACTTGGGCAAATCCTAGCGTTGGCGCGGCAAGTGCCGTAACAAAAATGAGTGCCACGCAAACACGCGCGACATCTTGAAGATTAAACATCTTGTCATCCTTAAACTAAACACGAAGGGAACGCGATCACGCGTTGCGATACAGTGTTAACTTAAGGAGATTGGCGGCCCACGTTGGTTTGCCGGCGATACAGGAGTCGCAAAATGGGAGCGTGGAAGAGCGCCTTCGAGCAGAGCAAACTTGAGTGACGCGAAAAACTGAACTGGCTCAGAAATTAAACCAGTGCCATGTGCAACGTCTTCTAGACATTTAAAACACACCGACGAAACAGGCTCTGTTTGCTCGGCATGCAGTGCAACGATCGAAGCATTGACTTTGCCCGACACCTTGGCAATATGCTCTAGACCATGCCAAACCATACTGGCTTGGAACGCGAGCAACGCTACTAACGCCAGGCATGCTAACGCCCGACTAGCCGCCCTTTGGCAAAAGCCGTGTTTTAGTACAGCAGCGTTTTGAGCCTTTGACATCGATTGATACTACGATATTATTATTGATAATATAGTATCACTAATGCCATTGGCTATCTAGAAGGGTTGTCGATTTCAGTATCGGCGTCAGACACCAGCCCTAAGCTCGGCGTAACACCTGCCCCGCTCTCGCGTGTGTGGTGACACCGTCTTGCCAGCTCAAAACACCGTTGACGTACACCTGATGAATCCCGGCAGCCGGACGCATGGGGTCTGCGAACGTTGCACTGTCTTTGATATGAACAGGATCAAACACCACCAGATCTGCTGCGTAACCGTCTTTGATCAAGCCACGGTCCTTTAAACCAAACCGCGCAGCCGAAAGACCCGTCATTTTGTGTACCGCAGTTTCAAGCGAAAATAGCTTTCGGTCTCGACTGTAATGACCCAAGACACGTGGAAAGGCACCCCACAGGCGTGGATGTGGAAAAGTATCGTGCGGTAAGCCGTCAGACCCAACCATTGTCTCTGGGTAAGCCAAAATACGCTCAACATCCGCCTCATCCATAGAAAAATAAATGGCGCCTGCTGGTTGAAGTGAAGCCAAAAACTCGGTGAGATTCAAATCTTGTTCCTTGAGCAACTCATCAACATAGCGACCACTGGTTTCGGGCTTTGTTTTAGACCAGGCAATTAAGGTGCGCGAAGCTTGCTCGACAGTATCTTGCCGTAGGACGGTTGAGGACGCGACATAAGGATAGCAATCCAGGCATACATCGCCTTGCTTACGCATCTGGTCAACTAAGGCAAGCGTTTCGCGCGAACGACCGAAATTTTCTTGACCATTGACCTTATGGTGCGACAGCACTTGCCGCACACCAAGCTCTTTAGCGATTGACATGGCCTCAGTCATCGCTTCAAGCACTTGCGCCGCTTCGTTACGAATGTGCGACGCAATCAGTGCGGTACTACCGCGCAAGGGTTCAAACACCGCTTGAATTTCAACTGCAGTGGCAGCCTGCGCCGGAGCATAAAACAAGCCGGTCGACACTCCAACCACGCCCGCGTCCAGCGCCTCTTGAACCAAGACCTGCATTTTAGCGATTTCAGCTTCATTGGCAGGTCGCGTCAGGTCAGACATGGTGACCGCACGCAAGGTGGTGTGCCCAAGCAAGGCAGCCATATTGACGGCTGGTGGATTTTTTTCAAGTGCTGCGAAATAATCTGCAAAGTTTTCATAACGCTGGCTGGGGCCATTGGCAATTAAATTTAGAGGTGCAATGGCTTCAGTTTGCCCGAGCGGTGCCAAACTCAGACCGCAGTTACCCGTGATGACGGTGGTGGCACCCTGGCTTACTTTTGCGGCCATCGAAGGATCCGCCAACAACAAACGGTCGTCGTGCGTATGGACATCGATAAAGCCAGGGGCAATCGCCAGTCCCTTCAAGTCGATGGTTTTAGTCGCTAAATAGTTGAGCGTCTTACCAACCCCAACAATCCGACCGTCTTTGACTGCCACGCTGGCTTGACGCCTTGCCTGGCCACTACCATCAATCACCACGCCATTTATCAACAACAGATCACAGTTCAACATGTCTAGCAGCCTTGAGGAAGAGGGCAAAGATCAAAGGTTCACAAGCAAACCGCTCTGGCTCGCACAAGAGATCGGCGAGCAAGCACCTAGAAGTGACGCGAAATGAGTCTACACCGGAAATTTTGGCTTTGTGCCAACCTGGTGGACTTTGCACCAACCTAAACGAAAATTATTTTTATTTACCAAAGCTGATACCATTTTGCTCTGACGGCGGTATGACCTGAGCTGTTTTCGCCCTTTTTTTACCTGAGATAAGCATGACTCCCCACGCATACGCTTTTACCAACCCACACGCCGAGCCAAGCCAGTCGGCTTACGGAACCAAGCGCGCGAGCGTCATGAGCCAACAAGGTTTCGCTGCCGCCTTTGCCGAGATCTCAAGTTGGCCTGGCTACGCCCCGACCCCCTTAGTGTCCTTGCCTAATCTGGCGCAGCAGCTTGGTGTCGCTGAGATTCTCTATAAAGACGAGCGCGGCCGCTTTGGTCTGGGCAGCTTCAAGGCGCTGGGTGGTGCCTATGCCGTTGCCAACGTTTTGCGCCTCAAGGTGCAGCATTCGCACGGCCTGACAAACATCACTTCAAAACAACTCCTGTCGGGCGCCTTCAACAACTTAATCAGTACGTCAACCGTCACCTGTGCGACCGATGGCAACCATGGACGCTCCGTCGCCTGGGGTGCCCGTTTGTTTGGTTGCAAATGTGTGATCTATGTTCACGAATCCGTCAGCCAAGGGCGACGCGACGCCATCGCGCAGTATGGTGCCGAGGTGCGCGAAGTCAAAGGTAATTATGACGATGCAGTTAGGTTTGCAGCCTCCACTGCTACCGCCGAGGGCTGGACCGTCGTCTCTGACACCTCATACCCCGGTTATCGCGACATTCCACTTGATGTCATGCATGGTTACGGCGTCATGGCCTCAGAGATCGTCACCCGAATGTCTTCAACTCAACCACCGACGCACGTCTTTGCACAGGCTGGCGTCGGCGCGTTAGCGTCGGCGGTCTGCGCAAATTTTTGGCTCCAATGGGGCACGCAGCGTCCTCTGTTTATTGTGACTGAACCCACACAAGCAGACTGTGTATATCAGAGCCTAAAAGCGGGCCAACGCACTGTCGTTGAAGGTTCGCTGAATACCGTCATGGCGGGCCTCGCCTGCGGAGAGGTCTCTGAACTCGCCTGGGAAATTCTGTTGGGTGGCACAAACGTCTCAGTCAGCGTCGACGACGAGTACGCCCTCGAAGCCATGCGAATACTGGCACAACCAAAACAAGGTGACCCCGCCCTCGTGGCTGGCGAAACCGGCGGAGTGGGACTCGCCGCCCTCTTAGCTGCGCGCGATCACACCAAGATCCACACAGCTCTCAAACTCGACGCCCACTCGCGGGTCTTGTTACTGGGCAGCGAGGGCGACACCGATCCCGTCATTTACAGACAAGTTGTTGGACAAACTGCTTCTGAGGTACTTGCATGAACACCCTTGACACAAAAGCACTTGGCTTACGGATACAGGCCGGACCGCTACTTAATCAACTCAATACTCTCGCTGACATTGGTATGACACCAGAAGGTGCCTGCTGTCGTTTAGCACTTTCTGAGGAAGATCGCTTAGGTCGAGATCTGCTCATAACGTGGATGAAAGCGCTTAAGCTTGAGGTCAGTATCGATCCGATTGGCAATATTTTTGGCTGGCGAGCTGGGCTCGAAGATCTGCCACCCGTGATGACGGGCTCGCATATCGATACAGTTCGCACTGGCGGACGGTACGACGGCCCCTTAGGCGTACTCGGTGGCCTTGAGGTTGTTCGCGCCTTGAATGAGGCCGGTGTCGTGACGCGCCGTCCGATTGTAGTAGCTGCATTTACCAACGAGGAAGGCGCCCGCTTTCACCCAGATATGCTAGGTTCACTTGTCTACGTGGGCGGATTGTCTCTTGAAGAGGCCTATGCATCACACAGCGCCGATGGCAAAGTGTTAATCGACGAGCTGACTAAAATTGGCTATGTTGGCAAGGCTGCCCTACCCTTGTGCAAACCGCATGCATTTGTCGAGTTACACATTGAACAAGGCCCGATTCTCGACATTGAAGGCGTCACGATTGGTGCGGTGCGCGACCTACAAGGGATTTCCTGGCAAGAGCTCACCATCGTGGGGCAATCAAACCACGCAGGCACCACGCCGATGCGTTTGCGGCACGATGCTGGCTACTGTGCCGCCGCGATTAGCGTCTTTATGCGCGAGCTCACCATTGAGATGGGCGGCGCTCAAGTCGCAACGATGGGGGTGACCCAGTTGCATCCTAATTTGATCAATGTGATTGCCGCACGAGCGGTGGTGACAGTTGATCTGCGCAATACCGATGAAGCATTATTAAAAATCGCCGAACAAAAAGTCGCAGATTTTTTAGTCAAACTCGCTGCTGACGAGGGCGTCACAATTACCAGCCATCGCCTCGCGCGTTTTGAGCCCGTGAAGTTTGACGATGGCATCGTTGACTTGATTGCGCAACACGCACAAGCGCTAGGCTACTCATGTCGTTCAATGACCTCTGGGGCTGGGCACGATGCGCAAATGATGGCGCGACTATGCCCGAGTGCCATGATTTTTGTGCCTTCAGTAAAAGGGATCAGTCATAACCCAGCCGAACACACAGAAGTGAAAGACCTAATTGCGGGTGGCAATGTTTTATTACAGACAATGCTTGAGTTAGCGAACTAATTATTTAGGATCAACCATATGACACGCATTGTGACGGTAGGTGCAGCACAACTTGGCCCGATCGCGTTAAGCGATACCCGTGCGCAAGTGGTAAATCGCATGATTGACTTGATGCAACAGGCCAAAGGCTGCGGCTGCGATGTGGTGGTGTTTCCTGAACTGGCGCTCACCACGTTTTTTCCACGTTGGTATTTTGAAAGCCAAGATGAACTCGATACTTTTTTTGAACGTACAATGCCAGGGCCTGAGACCCAACGACTGTTCGACATGGCAAAGGCGTTGCAAATCGGTTTCTATTTGGGCTATGCCGAACTAGTACACGAAGACGGTCTACTACGACGCTTCAATACCGCCATCACGGTCGACAAGGCCGGAACAATCATCTCAAAATACCGCAAGATCCACTTACCCGGCCATAAAGAACACGAACCTTGGCGTCGCTTTCAACACCTCGAAAAACGCTACTTCGAAACCGGCAACCTTGGCTTCAAAGCCTTTCAAGCCAACTGGGGCAAACATAAACAAGGTGTATTTGGAATGGCAGTCTGTAATGATCGCCGCTGGCCTGAAACCTATCGTGTGCTAGGCCTACAAGCTGTCGAAATGATTTTTATTGGGTACAACACACCTGTACATAACCCACCTGCCCCTGAGCACGATGCACTCTCAAATTTTCACAATGAACTCGTGATGCAAGCAGGTGCCTATCAAAATGGTACTTGGGTTGTAGGGGTAGCAAAAGCCGGCACCGAAGAAGGGGTCGAGCAGATCGGCAATTCAATTATCGTAGCCCCCTCGGGCGAGATCGTTGGCGCCTGCACAACCTTAGGTGATGAATTGGCGATTGCACGGTGCGATCTTGATTTGTGCAACTCGTATCAAAATACGACCTTCAACTTTGCCCGTCATCGAGAACCTGATCAATACCGTATGATTGTCGAGCGCAAGGGGGCCACAGCGCCTGAAAGCGATTGAGCACGAAGGGGCCATAGCTCCAAAAGCCGATTGTCAGTAATCGTCTTCGTCACTAGGTGGTACGAGGCGACTGTAGTCAAACTCAACAAATTGAGCACGCCATGCACCATTTACCAACGCACGACCCGCAAAGGCTCGGCCGTCAGATAAGATGATGTTGACGGCGTAAGAACCTGAGCTAAGACCCTCGATGCGAAAAAATCCACCCTGATCAGTCAATGCCGTCAAAACTGAATCGCGGCGCTGGTGAACTTGAACTGACGCTGCTTCAAATACTTTTTCACCCATGGTGTCCACAACGCGACCAACTAGTTCGGTCGCATGAGCGCAATGAATGAACGTTGCCAGTAACAAGCTAGCTAACGCGATCACGCCAACGCGGGCATGCAGCGTGGAATCAGGTGCAGCGTTGAGCGCCATGCCCTTGCAAGATGTCATTACCATCCGACGATTTTGCCTGACGGATTGACGATGGTTGCTTTTACGGCAGGCCCACCTAGGGCACGCGTCAAGCGCGTCAAAATCTCAGTATTTTCGTAATAGCCCGAAAAGTACTGCGCCCCTGCTCCTTCGGCAGATACCAACACATCATCACCCGAGTGCGGCGCAACATCTACCGCCCCGCTCGTCTTATTTGCACCGCCCTTGACATTGCCGGATGGCATATTGCCAGACATAAACAAACCCTCGGGCTGTCTGGCGGGATTAGGTAATGCAGCCAAGCCAGAGGACCTGCCTTCGGCTGCCTCTTTTGAAGCGCTAGGCTTTAAAGGTTGATAGTTGGTCAAGTACGTCGTACTGTAAGCCGGACGACCGCCATCTTCAATAATCAATTTTATTGCAGGATCCGGATCATCTGGGAAACCATCATTATTCAGATCCGCGTACGTGGGAAACGTAGCATCATTAAACGTACCAATCGCATCTTGAAGGGCGCATGGTCGCTGCGTATCTCCTTTCGCGCCTAACGTCACAGGATAACTACCGTCAGTCGTTTGAAAACAGTTACCCGCCGCCTCAACCAACGCACTGGTCATGGCAACACCAATAATAGTTTGAGGTTGGGCATGATCGGCAGTAACAACTGCCAAGGCTCGATTATCTTTACTAAATTTCTCAACGATATTTTTTACCACGAGATCAAGTTCAACAACCTCATAGATCGCACGCTCATACTCGAGGATGTGTCCCAACTTGTCCGACTGTGACTGTTCGACCAGTAAGATCCAACCGCCATCGTCTCTGGGGTTTTGTTTGACCAGAGTTTCGAGAACGGCAATCGCTTTATCGACCATCTCTTGTTTCATCGGCACGTTATTAAAGCAGTCGGCAACCGTTTCGCCACACGCAGTTCCGTGCGGGGGCGCAATATTAAGCCCCAGTTCAGGGGCCTTGCGATCTTTACCTCGAATGGTCGCCTGACCGCGTGCGACTAAGCGATCCAGTGTGCCAGGCAAGTTGTCAGCACCCAAACCGCTTGACGTTTTGCGAAACTCGCCTGTAAAAATGCCAAGTAATTTTTGATTATCGGGTGCCTGTTTGAGTTCAGCTAGATTGTGAACAACGCCGTACCCAAGCTTGGGAGCAACATCCACCAACAGGTCAACATCTTTGCGACCGCCGGAGGGATATTGATAAAAATCTTTTAATAAAGGATTCGTCTGCTTCATCCAGTGGGCTGCACCACCCCCAAGCAACACATCTAACGGTTGCGACAGAGCGGCCAAGGACAAGTTGCCCGTCTTTTTCAAAGCTGTTGAGTCATCGTAATAACCAATCATCTGTTGCGCGATATTGACGTAGTTCGAGCGAGCGCGGTTGTGGGCCTGGGCTGAAGCAGGTGTAGCATCCACTAAAAACGCATCAGTTACGACACCGATTTTCCAGCCATGCACGCGTTTAAGATATTCAAAAATAGTTTCAATGCGGGGATTATCTAGTGCGTCTTCGGGCGTGTTATCGACCGAAACTTGAATCGCGTTATTTGATTGTTTGACACCACTGACCAAGCTGGCCATTCCTGGCCCTGAATCGGTAATGATGCTATCAAAAGACGTGGTACGCGTCATGCCCTGAACCGTCATTTGCTCCATGGCAAGTGGCTCAGAGCGACCTTCAAACATTGGTTTACTAATAAGTCGAGCAGCGGTGCGCATAGGTGTACCCATGCCGTCACCTAAAAAGAACACGACTTTATTTGTTGCGTCTTTGGCTTTAGGATTTGGAGCTGCAACAACCTCGTACACGTTACGAATTGAGCGCTTGGCTCCGTCAACCTCTAGTACCGCCTCAACGACGTACTTGCCCGGCAAATCAAAAGAGAGATTTCTTGCAGTCTCACCAAATAATAATTCTGACGCAGGTGTACCTGACTCACCTCCCTTGCCTTGCTTTTGTATCGTTTTCTCAAACGCTTGTGTGACGTTCGAACCATTAATGGTCAAACTCACAAGCTTGGGTGCAACCTTGGCTGGGATCTGAGTCTCAAGACGTAAATCAAAGCGTTGGCCAGCGAAAAGATTGCTTCTTGTCGGTGGCATGATACGCAGGCCTGATTCGGGCTCTGCGTTCATAGGAAAGTCGGCCAGCTTTTGTCCGAAGTAAATGGGATCAACCGCGTTTCTGGTTTTGCCATCACCTTTAAATGGAGCGTCGTCATCCGGGCCCGCCCAAGATGCTGTGGTCACGACGCCAAAGGCAACAACTACTGACAACCAAAACTTTGATTTACGCATATTATCCAAGACCATTGAATTTGTTCATCGTGCATATTAATCAAAATTCATGACTAGTTTGTGACACAACTAGGAAGACGTGAACTAAAACGTTCGTCGCACTCAGGCGCTGTGCAAGAATCAGATGTCAATTGCGTTATCCGCAATGTTCCCTCGTAATAGCCAAACTAGAGTAGGCCGCAGTCCATTGCATACTTTGCTCCCACAAGCGCTGGGCGAGCTGTGGGTCTTGAGCAATCTTCGAAGGCCTCTGAACGCGGGCATCGGCGTAATACAGCCCAGTTTCTGTTTGTGGCGCCTCTAAAACACAGTAAAGGGTTGTGCGCGCACCCTGTTCAGCCGTCAACATCGGTCGCACTCTTAGCACCGGAAGCAAAAACTTTGGCACATGACGCCACAGGCTTGTTGCTACAACTCCGGGGTGCACGCTGTAAGCCGAAACTCCGGTGCCGATCAATTGGCGACCCAACTCAGCACTGAACAAAATATTGGCGAGTTTCGATACTCCGTATTCTTTCGCAGCGGTCAGGCTCTTGGTCGGCCGTTGCAACGCTTCCCACTTCATCCCACTCAATGCCAAAAGGTGCGCTCGACTTGCGACCGTCACGACCCGCGCCCCGGGAGTCTGTTTAAGTCGCTCGAGCAGCAGACGCGTAAGCAAAAAGTGCCCGAGGTGGTTCACACCAAAAGCCCACTCAAATCCTTGAGCAGTCAAACCTCTGGCGCCCGCCACACCAGCATTATTGATCAGATATTTCAAAGGTAAATCGAGTGCCAAAAACGACTCAGCGCACGCACGAACCGAGGCCAAGTCTGCAAGGTCGAGCGGGAGCCAAAACGCTGAGTCTTGTGACTGCGTCAGTTGTCGAATGCGCTCGAGGAGTGGTTGTGTTGACTGCTCAGACCTTGTGGCCAGAACGACACGAATCCCCTTTTTTGCAAGTTCGATTGCTGTGACTTGCCCAATACCCGCGTTTGCTCCGGTAATGAGGGCAACCGGTTGCTGTGTAAAGCTTTCGTGAGAAATAAACATAAGACGACCTTGAGCACCGTGACTAAAAGCAACATTGTCATAATTGCGACCTAGACTATGTTGTGAACATCAAGTTTTATCATAGAAAGTATGAGGGATTACTGTGAACGTTTGGCTGGACGACGCCAGCTCCAGCGAGGCCGAGAGCGAGGAGGCAGAGGAGGAGGAGGAG
>JBAXLV010000010.1:0-14905 GCA_037134635.1 Alcaligenaceae bacterium | reverse complement strand
TATCTGGGCGAATCGACCAAGGGAGTCGAAAGCCATGCCTTACTCAAAAAAGGTCTGGCCATGGTGCCTGAAGGTCGAGGCGTATTCGCGCGCATGACCATTATTGAAAATCTACAGATGGGTGCCTACACCCGCAACGACAACGCGCAAATTGCTGCAGATATTGAACGCATGTTCGGGATTTTTCCGCGCCTAAAAGAGCGCGCGGATCAATTAGCCGGCACTCTGTCAGGCGGCGAACAACAAATGCTGGCGATGTCGCGGGCGTTGATGAGTCAGCCAAAGTTATTGCTGCTCGACGAGCCCTCAATGGGCTTAGCACCGATTATGGTGGCGAAGATTTTTGAAGTGATTAAAGATATTTCAGCGCAAGGCGTGACGGTACTGTTAGTTGAGCAAAATGCCCGCTTAGCCCTGCAAGCGGCTGATCGCGCCTATGTGATGGACTCGGGCTTGATTACGATGAGCGGGGATGCCAAGCAGATGTTGGATGACCCTAAAGTGCGGGCGGCTTATTTGGGGGAATGATTTGTAACTACCCTTGGACATTGGGAGTTTAGCTTTGCCGTGCTTGTAGCTCCATATTGCGTTAACTATTTTTGATAAGTACAATGTACATATGAGTTCAATTCAATTCGACTGGGATGTTCGTAAAGCAGCGGCCAATCTAAAGAAGCACAAAGTTTCGTTTGAAGAAGCTAAGTCAGCTTTCTATGACGAACGGGCAAAACTAATCGATGATCCAGCTCATTCTGCCGACGAAGAAAGATTTATTTTATTAGGGCTTAGCCACTTACTTCGAGTCGTTGTCGTATGTCATTGCTATCGTAGTAACGACAATATCATTCGAATTATTTCGGCTAGAAAAGCAACAACCCAAGAATTAAAAGCTTACTGAAGGTGACTTATGCGCAAAGAATATGATTTTTCTAAGGCTCGCAAAAATCCATATGCCTCTCAACTCAAAAGGCCGATTACGATTAGGCTCGATGAAGACTCAGTGACCTACTTTAAAACCATTTCAGAAGAAGTAGGGATTCCCTATCAAAGTCTAATTAATCTCTATTTGAGAGACTGTGCGACCTCACATAAGAAGCTAAACCTAACCTGGAAATAGTCTAAATTCCAGATTAGCCATACTAGAGCCTTGGTCACGCCACAAAATCAATCTCTAAAAAAGAAACGCCCTGTGTTGTAGGGCGTTTCTCTTAGTTGAACTGCGTGTACAAACTACGTTGCGTCACCGCAATCAACCCACTGCAGTTCGCACGGATGCCGTTGACATCAGCTTAAGCCTTGGGCCCGCCTTCATCATCTGACCTGGCAACTGGCGCCCTACAATCTTCTCGACTTCTTTTGCAACCAAGATCAGCTTGTCGAGATCGATGCCGGTGTCATAGCCGCATTCATGCAACAAGTACACCAAGTCTTCGGTGCAAATATTGCCCGTTGCACCGGGTGCGAAGGGACAGCCACCCAGGCCTGCAATAGACGATTCGTACTCAAGCACGCCAAGTTGCAAACCATTCATCACGTTGGCTAATCCTACGCCGCGGGTGTTATGAAAATGCAAGGCGATTTGCACATCCGGAAACTTATTGCGAACGGCCTCAACGGTACGCGTCACCACAGGCGGGGTCGCCATACCTGTCGTGTCGCCAAAACCGATGCGACGAATGCCGTGTGCGTGATAGGCGCCCACGATCTTAAGAATATTATTAATCGGCACATCACCTTCAAACGGGCAACCAAATGCCGTGGCTAAGCCGCCGTGCATGCTGATGCCCCACTGATTGGCGATTGGCACGACTTGTGCAAAATCAGCAATCGCTTCGTCGATCGTTTTATTTAAATTGGTTTTGCAATGGCTTTCGCTGGCCGAAATAAAACCCACCATGACATCGGCCTTGGCCGCAGCAGCGCGCTCGGCGCCACGCGCGTTAGGCACCAACACGGCAAGCTTGACCCCGGGTTTGCGTTGCACCTGCGCCATCACGTCGGCCGCATCCGCTAATTGTGGCAACGCGCGGGGCGATACAAACGAAGTCGCCTCAACGCTGCGTAAGCCTGCATCAATCAAGGCGTCGATCACCGCAACTTTATCGGCAACGCTGATCTGCTCTTTTTCGGCCTGAAAACCGTCACGCGTACCGACTTCGGTAATGGTGACAAAACGTGAACCTGTTGCGCTCATAAATGCCTCGTAGTGTTCAATAAACCAAATTAAAAATATTTAAACTCGATCCGCTCAATGCCTTTATTAAATCACGCCCTTGGCCTTCAAAGTATCAATCGCCTGGGTCGTCAAGCCCAATTCAGTCAGTACTTCGATATTATCCCCACCCAGATCTGGCGGCGGGCGATACATCTGGCACGGATCGTCCGTAAATTTGATCGGAAACCCCAAGACGTCCAAGCGGCCATGCTCTGGATGCTGAATCGTCATGCGCATTTGCTGATGCTTGGTCTGGGGGTCTTCAAAGGCCTCATGCACATTGAGCACGCGTCCACAGGGCACACCAGCCTCGTTGAGCACCGCAATCCAGTGCGCAATCGGTTTTTCGCTGATCTTGGCATTGATCTCAGCATTGATCTGCTTGCGGTTTTTAAATCTAAGCTTGTTAGTCAAAAATTCTGGGCGCTCACGTAGATGCTCAAGGCCCAGCACAGTCAATAGCTTCGCGTAAACGCCATCGTTACTGGGCGCCAAGGCCACCTGGCCATCGGCCGCATCGAACATCCCATATGGCGAGACTAAGGCATTATCGTTACCCGTTCGCGCAGGCACCTTTCCCGTTGCAAAATAATTTGAGGCTAAAAAAGCCATCACACTGGTCATGCTATCGGTCAGTGCGGTGGTGACTTCTTCGCCCTCGCCTGTGCGATCACGGCGCAACAAGGCGGCCATAATCCCCATCGCGGCATACATCCCTGACAATAGATCTGAGATGGGGGGTGCGGCGCGCATCGGTGGTTCGTTTTCATCGCCGTTCACACTCATAAAGCCGCTCATGGCCTGCGCGATAAAGTCAAACGAAGGCCGCTCAGCATAGGGGCCATCCAAACCAAAACCAGTCAGATTGCAACTGATTAAATCGGGTTTGATCTGACGCAAGGCGTCACGCCCAAAGCCCATCGTGTCCATGACACCTGGCCTGAAATTATTGACCACCACATCGGCCGTGGCCAATAGTTTGCGCAAAATTTCTTTGCCCTCTTCGCTGCGCAAGTCGATTGCAAGCGAGCGTTTGTTGCGATTGAAGGTTGCAAAATAATACGAGTAGCCATTGGGTAACTCGCCCTGTTTGCGCACAGGGTCGCCCTTGCCGGGCGTTTCAATCTTAATCACCTCAGCGCCCATATCCGCTAAAAACATTGTGCAAAAAGGGCCTGACACAATCCGGGTTAAATCAATGACGCGAATACCTTGCAGCTGCATAACGTGGTGTTGCCTTTAATCTTTTATCAATATGGGTTGAAGCGTTTGCGCTGAGTTTTTTACTGAAGCTTGATGCCAGAGTCTTTCACGATTTTGCCCCAGCGTGCGAAGTCCGTTTTGACAAACTCAGTATACGTTTCCACTGAGCCGCCCACGACATCCACACCCACAGAGATGATCTTTTCTCTAACGTCTGCTTGTTGCAAGGCCTTGTTAAATTCAGTATTGAGCTTTTGCACGATCGGCATCGGTGTTCCAACGGGCACAAAGATCCCAACCCAAATGCTGCCATCCATGCCGGTGGCGCCCGTCTCAGCAAGCGTTGGTGTATCGGGTAATAAATTCGCGCGTGTCGCGGTGGTCACGGCAATCGCATGCAGCTTGCCAGTTTTAACCTGCGGCAACACAGAGCCCAACGATAGCAGTGCCACATCCACATGGCCACCCATCACATCGGTCAATGCAGGCGGTGCACCCTTGTACGCTGTGTTGACCAAATTGATGCCCATCGCCTTTTTATATTGCTCACCTAACAAGTCACCAAAGGTGCCTGCGCCTGCAGTCGCCCAACGCAAGCCCTCAGCAGTTGTACCTTTGGCGATCATATCGGCCGGCGTACGAATGCTTGAGTTTGTGGCGCTCACGATCGCGCCGGGCGTAATGGTTAATTGAACGACTGGCGTAAAGCTTTTAAGCGTGTCGTAGCCCACACTCGGATTTAACCAGGGGCTCACCATCACGCTATCGGTTTGTGCCAACAGCAAGGTATAGCCATCGGGTGCACTTTTAGCCACCGCCTCAGCCGCCAAGTTGCCACCGGCACCAGGGCGATTTTCTAGGATGACCGTCCACTTGGTGAGCTCGGCCAGCTTGTTACCCACCACGCGCGCGATATGGTCTGTGCCGCCGCCAGGGGGGTAAGGGATGACGAGTTTGAGTGCTTTATTTGGATAGTCTTGGGCGCTTGCAAGCTGAGGCAATGCCAGACAGGCAGCACCCATGGCAAACAGTAACGCGAACAATCGCTTGCTTTTGGTCATTTTTGTCTCCCGGCAGACGGCGCTTTTAACTGCGCTCTTTAGTCATTTTGCATTGTGTAACGATTGATTTCGAACCATTCTAAACCTTTTGTTTCGACAGCCTGCTACGGGCTGCAGCGAAGATTCGATGGATCATTTTAATTAACAAACTTTTTTGTATGTTACGCGAATAGCCACGTAAGTATTTGTTTGTAAAACAATAAAATCGCAAGGTTGCCTCGCTAACAACGGGCAAACGCTAGAAGTTGCTCGTACCGACCGGTGTCGGCAGCGCGAAGTGCGTGGAGATACTGTTGGCGTAGCTCGCTTCCTGTTAACGATGAATTAGCGCCCCAAGAGAACCGCTTTTGCCCCAAGCGCACAGCGAGGGTGTCTGCAAGTAATCGCGCATGGCGGCCGTTACCATTAGGAAACGCGTGGATCCACACGAGTTCATGATGAAATCGCACGGCGAGCTCATCGGCTGCGAATATCTTATTGGTCATCTGATATTGCGTATTCGCGAGCAGATTGTTCAGGCGGACTGAGACGTGCGTCCAGTCCACTCCGATATTTTTATTACTCGCACGAAAGGTGCCTGCCCAACGCCAGGTGCGGTTAAACATTTGTTTATGCAACTCACGTAAAAACCCCTCATCCATCAGCTCGCGTTTCTTTTGACGCTGAGCCCATAGAGCGCCCTGCAAAATATTTGCCTCTTCCCACGCATTGAGATCGTTTTGCGTAGAAATATGTGAGGGGATTAAGCCCGCTGCCTCGTCAGGATCAATTGGGGTGGCGCCAAGGGGATACGTAAACTTAATGCGTGCTGGGTTCTTACCAAAAATCTCGACGAGGGCCTTCGAGAATTTCCGCGGCCAACAACTCTAACTGAACAGGATTGAAATCAGCTTTGACCGACTGGTCCTCAAGCGCCATTGAGTGCGCAACTGGGCCAATGCGGTCTTGTGCAAGCTGAGTCGCGCGATTCTTGATCATTTGCTGTAACGACGTCGCTGGCACTAAGGCGTAACGCAGCTCACAATCCAAGGCGGCGGCCAATTTTTTAAGAGAGGCTAAGGTAATTGTTTCGTTCGCTTCAGCCTGCTCAAGCTTGTGTACGCCCGCGGGGCTCATCCCTAAACGACGCGCAAAGGCAACCGCCGTCATCCCCAAGGCATCTCGAATCGCTCGCGTCCATCCCTTCATGGGTGGCGGATTCAACTGACCTTGCTGCCAGTGCACGAGGATGGCATCCGTTTGCTGTAGCTGTAGATTTTGAAAGCGTTGATTCAAAAAGCACCTATAAGTTTATTTTTATATAAATAATATAACTCATAAGTTAATTATTTACTATTAATAAATACCTATAGGTATTTATTAATATTTTTTCACTAAAATTAACGAATACTTAGTAGAGCCTAGGCCGACGAAGCTTCAGCCTACGCCCGCCGCATGGGCCTGTTCATCGGCGTGATATGAAGATCTAACCATCGCCCCGACAGCGGCATGATTGAACCCCATCGCGTAGGCTTCGCGCTCGAACATTTTGAAGGTGTCGGGGTGTACATAGCGCAACACCGGCAGATGATGCTGTGAGGGCTGCAGATATTGCCCGATCGTGAGCATTTCAACGTCGTGCGCGCGCATGTCGCGCATGACTTGCAGGATTTCGTCGTCGGTCTCGCCTAAGCCCAACATCAAACCCGATTTGGTTGGTGTGCCTGGATGACGTTTTTTAAATTCTTGCAATAACGTTAACGAGTGCTGATAGTCTGAGCCCGGACGCGCTTGCTTATACAAACGCGGCACAGTCTCTAGATTATGGTTCATCACGTCAGGCGGGCCGCCATCTAAAATTTCAAGTGCGCGATCAAGTCGCCCTCTGAAATCAGGCACTAGTACTTCAATGCGGGTAACAGGCGACAGCTCGCGCACTTTTTGAATACATTCAACAAAATGAGCGGCACCGCCATCGCGCAAATCATCGCGATCAACCGAAGTAATCACCACGTAGGTCAACTTAAGCGCGGCAATCGTGCGCGCCAGATTTAAGGGCTCATCTACATCAAGCGGATCGGGCCGGCCATGGCCTACATCACAAAACGGGCAACGACGCGTGCACTTGTCACCCATGATCATGAAGGTGGCCGTGCCTTTACCAAAGCACTCACCAATGTTGGGGCACGACGCCTCTTCACACACGGTATGCAAGTTGTGCTCGCGCAAAATACGTTTGATGTCATAAAAACGTGAGCCCGCAGGCGCCGCTTTGACGCGGATCCATTCAGGTTTCTTCAGGCGTTCAGCCGCAACCACCTTAACGGGGATGCGTGAAACTTTATCTTGTGCCTTTTGTTTTTGCGTTGCGTCGTACGTCACGGCGATTTCCTAAGCGTTAAGCCTGCATTTTACCCGCTAGACAGCGCGTGAGCGGGATGTCCTTAAAGCTCGGCCATCTGCAGGCCACAGCGCTTAATAATTTGCTGCGCGAGCGTTTGTGCCACCTCGTCCCACTGCGCCTTGACCCCGCAGCTTGCCATGCTCACGGTCTGCAATCCTGCGTACCCACAAGGGTTAATCCCTTCAAAGGGTTCCAAATCCAGATCAAGGTTCAGCGCCAGGCCGTGATACGTGCAACCCTGCTTGACCTTAATACCCAGGGCCGCGATCTTAGCTAAGTCGTGCTTACCAGGCACATACACCCCGGGGGCACCTGGTTTGCGGCAAGCGTTATCAATGTTGTAGACGGCAAGTGTTGCAATCAGCGACTCTTCAATCTCAAACACCAGTTGCTTGATATAGCGCCCTGACCGCTTGAGATCAGCCAGGATGTACACCATGATCTGCCCCGGGCCGTGATAGGTGATCTGCCCACCACGATCTGTTTTGATGACGGGGATATTGCCTGGATTCAACAGGTGCTCGGGCTTACCGGCCTGCCCCTGCGTATACACCGGCAAATGCTCAACTAACCAGATTTCATCAGGGGTGGTGGCGGTGCGGGCATTGGTAAATTCTTGCATCGCCAGCCAAACCGGCTGGTATTCAGTGGGGCGAGGCCAGCTGCGAATCACTGGCAAGCCATTTACAAAACCACCGACACCGAAGGGTGTGCATGCAGCGCCCGATACAAACCATCCAACTGCGCACGCGAGGTTGCCAACACCGTGAAGGTTAAGCCAAGATAGTTACCCGCCTTGCTGGGCCGGCGCTCAATCGTTGCAGGTTTGAAGCCTGGATCGTATTCAAGCACGATCGCTGTGAGTTGTTCGACCAGGTCAGGGCCCGCCTTGCCCATCACCTTGATCGGAAAGTCAGAGGGATACTCAATCAGCGATTCGTTTTCAGGCTGCGTCATGTGTGCTGCTGCGGCTTAGGCTAGCGCTGCAATACGTGCGTCGTACGCTGCGCGCAGGCGTTGGTAAACGCCGCCCGGCTTACCTTGACCCACAGGCTTGCCATCAAGCTCAACGATTGGCAATACTTCGCGCGTGGCTGAGGACATCATCAGTTCATCTGCATTGATAACTTCATCTTGCTTGACCACGCGCAACTCAAACGGCACACCGATTTCAGCGGTGAGCTCTTGCAGCAAACCATACCGAATCCCTTCAAGCACCAGATTGTCTTTTAAGGGCGCAATGAGTTTGCCGTCTTTGACCACCCAGATATTGCACGAAGCGCCTTCGGTTAAGTTGCCGTCACGAAACTGAATGACTTCATCGACGCCCGCGTTCACTGCAGCTTGCTTGGCCAGTACGTTACCCAACAACGATACCGATTTGATATCGCAGTGCAACCAACGCTCATCGGGGATGCTGACTGCACGCAAGCCTTTTTCACGCACGGCCGCGGTGGGCGGTGTCATGGGGGCCACCATACCAAAAACCGTTGGTGTGACCGAAGGTACGGGGTAGGCATGATCACGCTTAGCCACGCCACGGGTGATTTGCAAATACACCATGCAAGTTTTTTCACTTGAACGGCTGAGCAAATCCTTAACCAAGGCTTCCCATTGAACAAGCGTCATGGGTTGTTGAATATCAATTTTTTTAAGACTGCGCTCAAGACGCGCAAGGTGCTCTTTCATGCGAAAGAGTTTGCCGTGATACACCGGCACCACTTCATAAATGCCATCACCAAAAATAAAACCACGGTCTAGTACCGAGACCTTGGCTTCAGACAGTGGTCCAAACGTGCCATTCAGGTAAACAATTGGGTCGCCCGAGATGCCTTGAATCAACATATTCTGAACCATTACATTCTTCCTGTGTTTAAGTGTTTAACCGCGCCGCATTTACGCGAATTGTTCTAGTGCTGCTATTTAAACCACAACCTGATCGAGTCATACCAGCGCCCAACCACGCCCGCACGCTCAACCGCGTCGATCACTTCAAGCGGTTCAGTGCGCAGCAACTTATCGTCAAGCATCAAGCTGAGTGTGCCCACTTTTTGGCCTTGGGTAAGCGGTGCAAATAAAGGATCTGGGCGTTTGGCAAGCGGCTTCACATCACCTGCTTTACCGCGCGGCACCGTCACCCAAAGCGGTTCAGCCACGCCAAGTTTGGTGCGCTCGGTTTTGCCTTGCCACACCTGCGATTCAACGGCGGCCTGCGCTTTATCAAAGATTTTGATCGTCTCAAAATTCTGGAAGGTCCAGTTTAAAAGTTTGAGACTTTCTTCGGCGCGGGTAGCCATGCTATCTGAACCGACTAGCACTGTAATCACCCGACGATCACCACGCTTTGCCGTGGCCACTAAACAATAGCCCGCCCCTTCGGTATGACCTGTTTTCATGCCATCCACTGAAGGATCTGCCCACAACAGACGGTTGCGATTCGGCTGCTTGATCTTGTTGTAGGTGAACTCGCGCATTGAGTAATACGGAAAATATTCTGGGTGATCCTGAATCATGCGGCGTGACAACAAAGCAAGATCGCGCACCGTACTGATGTGTTGTGGATCAGGCAAGCCCGTGGCATTCATGAAATTGGTATTGGTCAGGCCCATGCGGCGCGCCTCTTCGTTCATGAGCGTCACAAACGAAGCTTCTGTGCCCGAGATCGCTTCAGCCAGCGCGACCGACGCATCGTTACCCGATTGAATAATCACGCCCTTGATGAGTTCATCGATCGAGACCGGCTTGCGCGGCTCGATAAACATGCGCGAGCCACGGGTTTTCCAGGCAACTTGCGACACATTGGCGTCTTGCTCAAGGGTTAACCGCTTTTCTTTAAGCGCCGTAAAGGCCAGATAGGCCGTCATGATTTTTGTCAGTGAGGCTGGTTCGATTTTTTGATCAGCGTTTGACGAAGACACCACCTGACCACTAGTGACATCAAGCGTGATCCAGGCTTTTGCTGCAATAGCAGGTGCGGGCACGCTAGACAACTCGCCCACTTGAATTGGCGAGAGCGAAGGCGGTGTAGTGGCCGACACCGCAGCAGCCGAGGGTGCAGCAGGCGCGGCGGTTTTTTCGGTGCCCTTAGCATTGCCTTTGGGCTCGCCCTTTGCTTTGGCTTTTGGCTCAGTTTTGGTCTCAGCGTTACTCGAAGTTTGAGCAAGCGCTGCCGGCGGCGTCATCAACACAACACCGAGCAGCACGATCGTTGCGGCGAATAAAACTGAGCGTGCGGTATTTTGCACCGTATACATCAGTGGATTTGTCATGAAAAAGCAGCCGCCAATGAAAGAACTCATTATAGAGAATTCACTCTAGTCTGGGGCATTTCACAACATCTTGAAACACTTTGCGCGCGGGCCCTTAAAGCGCCATCAAACGCGTTTGCACCAACTGCCGCAATATCAAGAGCTTGCCATGAAAAAAGTGCCCCGCCTCAGGGATCACCACAACCGGCATCCCCAGTGGACGCGCCCAATCCATCACTTCGGACAAGGGCACAACCTCATCGACTTCACCATGAATCACCAAGGCGTCCTCAGGTGCTTTGACCTCGCTATGACGAAACCGCAGCGCCGCCGAACCCGTCAAAATCACAATATTGGGCAAATTCTTGGTTAGACGATCCCACTTGGCATAGAGCTGTACGGCAATTGAGGTACCAAACGAAAAGCCACCCAATACCCACGGTTTGGCAGCAATTTCTGGATAACGCACCCGAAACTGTTCAACCAGGGCGGCCATATCCAGCAGTTCGCCCTTGCCATGATCAAACGTACCGCCCGAGCTACCGATACCTCGAAAATTAGGGCGTAGCGCCAACAAACCTTGCTGCACGCAAGCCCGGGCAATCGTCGTCACCACTTTGTTATCGCGCGTGCCACCCTGCGCAGGATTCGGATGCAGCACCAACGCCCAGCCTGTGGGCGTGCCCTCTGGCCAATCAAGCGCGCAATCAATCAAACCGGCGAGGCCGTCAAAAGTGGTCGTTTCGGTATAAGCAGGCATGGTGAATCGTTGAGGTTTAATAAATCATCAATAAGGATCAAATCAGCGCTTAAGCTGCACAGTCAACCATTGTGCCACTTGTTCAGCGGCTTGGTCGGTTGCTTCTCGCAGTGCCTGGGCACCGCCTAGCGCATCTTGGGTGCGGGCAGGCACTTTAATATCAACCAGTTTCTGATCAAGCACTTTAGCGCCTTTGATCAAGATCGCCTGAAGAATCAATTGGCCCTGACTTGTACTGCCATCCGCGCTAAAGGTTTGCTCAAAGCGTTGCAGGTTCAATCTGACTTGCGGCAAATCACCCACGGCGTTTTGCTGCAGCACCGCGCCCTGCAAAGACAAACGATCTACCAAACGTTGCGTCACCAGTCGCGCGGGTGGCGCCACCCATTGATAGGTTGTATAGGCCTGTGGTTGCCCCGCATCACCCACTCGCCAGATCACAAAGGTCTCAGTTAACAGCGACGCTGCCGTGGCCGACGGTACGGCAATCGGAGGGTGTTGAACCGCAGTCACTGGGCTTGCCATCGCACTCGCGCCCAAATCCAGTTGCTGCGGAGCGACACCACTACGACCCAGGCTACAACCTGCAAGCGAAACAAGGGTCGAGAGTAGCAGCACGCGCCAAACTGGGCGCACCAAACAAAATAAAAAAGAAATAGGGTGGGTCATGAACTGAGTTCCTTTATCGCGCCGAAGTGCCAAAGCCTGCAAAGCCGGGCTCACCTGGGCCAGGCACTGCACGCGGTGGCCCAAAAATTAGCGACTGTGGCGTTTGCCCAAGTTGGCGGGTCGTCAGTGAAAATGACCGTGCGGCATCTGTCATGCTGGTTGAGAGCATGCTGACTTCAGGCAAGGTTGAAGCCCGCAACTGCGCCGCAATGTCTTGAATGCTTTGCAAACTTTGCGCAGCCAATTGCATCGGGCCATAGGGGGCATTCAATAATTTAACGGTCTCTTGCGTCGACACGGCCAGGCTTGCGATCTGTTTAACTGCCTCATCCACCCGCTTGGTGGTCTCAACTAAGCGATCCACCATCTCGGGTATTTTTTTCAAGCCTGGATCCATCGCCACAACAGACAGCTTAATCTGCTCAGAAACTTGTGCGACGTTTTGCAAGCTCTTTTGTAAAGCCACGATATTTTCATCGCTTGTGATTTTTTCGATTTGCGTCAGGATACGATCGATTGCAGGCAAAGCATTTGTCGTCTGCACTGCAACACGCTCAAGAAAACTCGGACGAATCGGGATATCTTTCAAATCCTCGGATGAAGACACGAGCAATTTGTTGGATTTGCCATCGTCGCGCAATTCAATATTTAAAATCCCCGTCACACCCGCGGTCACGATTTCGGCCCAGCTTGATTCGGTTAACGGCGTTTTGGGATCCACACCAATCAAAATCCGGACCTGGCCTGGCTTGTCGGGCATGAAGCGCAACGAATTGACGCGCCCAACCGGCACCCCTTGATAACGCACGGCCGACTGTACCGACAACCCTGTTACCGGAGAGGTCGCGACAAGCTCATAAGGCATTAACGGAATATTCTTTTTACTGACCCACACCGCACCCATTGCGCCGGCCACAATCAACAGCAAGGTAAACAAGCCCGCCCACAAAGCATGGCTACGGTTTTCCATGATTGGCTCCCCTGGCCTCGTGGGCCCCAAGCGCGCGCACGCCGCGCTCGCCATGAAAAAATGCATCGATAAATGGATGTTGCGTTTGCATCACGTGTTCTAAAGGCCCTTCAACCAAAACATGCTTCTCTGCCAAGACCGCGACGCGCGAGGCCAAGGCACCAATCGTATCCAGATCATGCGTCACCATGACGACAGTAAACCCTAATTCGCGATGCAGGACACGAATTAAATCCACAAACTCATCCGAGCGTTGCGGGTCAAGACCCGCGGTGGGCTCATCCAAAAATAATAATTCGGGATCAAGTGCAAGCGCTCTGGCCAGGGCCACACGCTTAATCATGCCCCCCGACAAATCAGAGGGCATCAACGTAGCATCGCGTGGCGTCAAGCCCATCCAGCTTAAGCGCATCAACACGACATCCCGAATCAGATCTTCAGGCAAATGATGAATTTCGCGCAAGGGTAAGGCAATATTATCGAACACCGGAAGTGCCGAGAACAAGGCACCTGCCTGAAATAACATGCCCCAGCGGTGCGTCAACGCAATGCGTTCTGGCCCAACGTAATCATGCACGGGGCGACCAAACACCTTGACGACTCCGCTGCGGGGTCGGTCAAGCCCCAAGATCTGCCGCAGCAAGGTCGTTTTGCCCGAGCCCGAGCCCCCGACAAGGGCCAGGATTTCTTGCGGAAATATTTTTAAATTCAGATGCTCGTGCACCACGTGCGTTCCAAACGCAGTCGTCAGGTCTTGCACATCGATGAGCGGAGTCGCAGCGCTTGTCATCAAAGCTTCATCTCGTTAAACAAAATGGCATACAACGCATCAATCAAAATCACACCGGTGATCGAAGTGACCACGGAAGCCGTCGTGCCGCGTCCCAAACTTTCAGTGTTGGGCTCGATCCGCAAACCAAAGTGACAAGCCGCCAACGCGATCCACGCACCAAAGGTCACGCCTTTAATCACACTGATCCAGTAATTTGTCAGCCCAATCGCGTCTGGCAAACGTTCAAAAAACCAAACCACCGACAAGCCTAATTGCCACTTCGCGGCCAGCATGCCGCCCAATAAAGACATCGCATCGGTCCACAATACCAACAGGGGCATCGCGATTGCCAACGCAATCACGCGAGGCATGATCAAGCGCTGCCCATGCGAAATCCCCATCACCTGCATGGCATCCAATTCTTGGGTGACACGCATCACGCCTATCTGTGCCGTGATGGAGGAGCCCGAACGCCCTGCCACCAAAATTGCCGCGAGTACCGGGCCCAGTTCGCGCACCGTCGCAACCCCCAACAACTTCACAATAAACTGGCCGGCACCAAACATGGCAAGTTGTTGGGCTGACAAATACGCCAACACCACGCCAATCAAAAATCCTACCAGCGCCGTAATGCCTAGTGCTTGCGCACCGGCTCTAAATATTTGCGCAGAAATTTCTCGCCAGGGCCCGCGCGAGGGGTGCGCGAGTAATACACCAAGATTTAAGACCAGACTGCCCAGCAGCATCAGCAACTCTCGCCCATGCTCAAGGGCAAGATAAACACCCTGGCCCAACGCACGCAACCACTCCAGCCAACTCGCTGCGTGCGCGACGGGAGCTGCCTCAATCGGATGCTGCGCTAAGACATCCAGCAAAGCCTGCTGGCCTGAGGTCACCACTATGTCCGCAGGCATGCGCTGGCCCCAGGCCTGCCAAAGTAACTGCGCACCAACCGCATCCAGGGTGCTGATGGCAGATAAATCCCAGCGTGCGCCGTTTTTGACTTGGGTCAACGCCTTTCGTCGCGCCACAACTTCACCGCGCGCCGACAACGTTTGCACATTCCAATCGCCCGCGAGTTTGCAGACCGTGCCGTCATAGACGACCGTCAAGGTGGTTGCAGACGTGATGCGTTGAGACCCTGCCAAGGCTTTGATCCAAAATTGAGTTTAGCGATATTGCCATCTTAGACTATGAATATTTACCCAGCCTAGACATTGGTAAGATGCTTGCCATGACTGGCTCGACTTCTTTCAACGACACGACTCGCCTTCTTGCGCCCGACGCACTCATCGAGCGCTTGGGCAAGACGCTGCCCAATTTTGGTTTGGTGCAGTGGGTCGATACCACGGGCTCAACGAATGATGACCTGAGTGAACGCATCAAACGCGGCGCAACGCCAAGCCTACCTTGGCTGTTGGGTGCGCACACGCAACAGACGGCACGTGGGCGCGCCGCGCGTCCCTGGCAAAACACGGCCGGCGAGACGCTCATGTTTTCGTGCGCGTTCAGCCCAAACATCCCACTGGCGCAGCTGCCCGGGTTATCCCCGGCGCTCGGTGTAGCTGCGTGCCTGGCGCTCAGAGAACTGTTTGCCTCGCGCATCGGCGCACTGGCCTGTCAA